>PUOG01000259.1 GCA_003552745.1 Spirochaetaceae bacterium | reverse complement strand
GCGAAGGCGGTCTCCCCGTCGCCGGCCTCGATCGCCGCGGCGATCTTCGGATCGTCCGACGTGAAGCTTTCGTCCCACATCTCGATCATCGGGTACGGCGGTGAGGTGACCACCAGATCGATCGACTCGTCGGAAAGCGGACGCATATTCACGGATGAGCCCAGGTGCACGAGGTGATTGCAGCGCATGGCGGCTACGCTACACGAAAGTGAACCGACGGTGAAGCTACGTTCCGACCTTATCGCTGCGCGTAGCCGCTATCGGCTGCCGTCGATCAGCGTCCAGTCGTACTCGTAGCGCGGCCGCGGTGAATGGCCCGCGTCGCGATACGCCTGCAGTTGCCGGTGTGTCTCCCCTTCGGCGTACTCGAGCATGTGCGCGACCACATCTTCAATCCCGTCGCCGAAATCACCCTGGTACCATTCGAAGATCGAAGAGAAAACCGGCCTTCTATTGTCGTGGGAGAAACCGCTCGGACTGTTGATGTAACGCCGCGCTGCCTCGTCGAAGAGACGATCGTGGTTCTGCCCGGTAAACGGCCCGTAATGGAGAACGGGACAGTCCATGGCGGCACAATTCACCACGTAGTGAATGCGTTCATCCTCCCAGATCGGGCGGATGATATTGTGTTCGATGTTGTTCAACGAGAGCTCCCTGCCCTCCACTTCCACCAGCTCGGCGTCCCACGGATGCCTGTTGTAGAACGGTCCGGAGATGTTGATGTCGCGAATCGACTCGACCGGATAGTGCTCGAGAATCAGCTCGACGGTGACCGCATTGTAGAGGTTCATCCAGTACGCCATCTGCTCGTCTCGGTTCAGACTTGTAACCGTAACCGATTCGAGGCCGGAAATGTAGCTCTGGAGTCGGCTCCGGGATCGCTCACCAATCTCCGCGTACGGGATCAGGTGAATGCCCGACGGATCGTCGGTGATCAGATATTCGGCGAGAAACCATGCCCATTCGGAGTGATCGATGGTCATGTCGGAGTCCGGATCATGGTTTGTCCAATGCTCGTCGAGCAGCTCCGACTGCGGAGCTGCCGAAAGAGCCACGCCGATAGCGAGCACGAACGCGACGAGGCAGAGCGCACGCTGGACAACAGTGTTCGAGAACAGCATGCCTCTCAGCATACTGCAAAACATGTGTAAGTACAACTATTTAACGGATTGAGAGAGAAACTGCGCTTCGCAAAGGCCTGGCGGCTCTCCGATCTACGCGGTAAGCCACTCCTCATGCAGTTTCGGTACATCCGCGATGAGCTGCCGCGTGTAGTCGGAGCTCGGGTTATCGATCAGCTCCTGCGCAGGTCCTCTCTCAACGACAACGCCGTTGTCCATGATGTAGAGCGTTTCGCTGACATAGTATGCGAGACCGAGATCATGAGTGATGAAGAGGATGCTCATGCCGTTGGTGTCGCGCAGCTTCAACAGCATGTCGAGAATAGTCGAGCGGGTGCACGCGTCGATCATTGAAGTCGGCTCGTCGGCGATCAGGACCTTGGGGTTGAGGAGAAACACACGAGCGATCATCAGGCGCTGCATCTGTCCCCCTGACAGCTCGAACGGATACTTACCCTCGAGTTCGCGATACTTGAGCTTTACAAACGAACACGCCTCGGCGAAGAGCTCTCGCTCGCGCTGACGCGAGACCCGCTCGCCCCGCAGGTAGAGACAGTCGCGGAAAAGTCGCTCAATCTTGAAAAACTGATTGAAAGACGAGAACGGATCCTGAAAGATTCCTTGAACCTGCCGCCAGTAGCTTCTCTTCTCCCGCAGCGTTGTCAGCGACAGCGGCTCGTCGTAATAGCGTACCTCTCCCGACGTCGGTTTCAACAAACCGAGCATGATCTTGGCGAGAGTAGATTTGCCGCTACCGCTTTCGCCTACGAGCGAGGCTACCTCGCCTTCCCGGAAATCGAGGCTCACATTATCTACAGCCATGACTTTGTTGCGACCTGTACCGAACTGACGAACGATATTTCGCGCACTCAACACAGCCGTTGATTCACTGTTCTCAATTCGATTGTCCATGCCAGCTCCTCAGCTGTTCAGGTTCGTGAATACATCGATATGACTGCTGACCGTCGCTTCGTTCCGCTATATCGCCGATGCGACACTCATCGGTAACGTATGAGCAACGGTCGGCGAACCGGCACCCGACGATCGGTTCGGCGAGATTCGGTGGATCGCCGGGAATCCCGTAGAGCTTCTTTGCCTTTATCTCCTTCTCCGGAACGACGATCGAATCCATGAGCGCCTTCGAGTACGGATGAAGCGGTTTGAAGAGTATCTGTTCCATCGTACCGGTCTCGACGATCTGTCCGGCGTACATCACCGCGATGCGATCGGCGATATGCCGGAGAACCTGCAGCTCGTGCGTGATGAAGATTATCGACCTGACGAAGCCTTCATCGAATAGCTTCTTCAGAGTCTTGATGACGGCTTTCTGGGTGCTCACATCGAGCGCGGATGTCGGCTCATCGGCGATCAGAATCCTCGGGTCGAGAATACTGGAGATACCGATGACCACTCGCTGTTTCATGCCGCCGGAGAGCTCGATCGGATATGCGCGCAGAACACGCTCGGGCAGATTGAGGGCGGCGAACCGCTCTCGAGCGAGCTCGTAGATCTCGTCGTAGCTCTTATCGAGTCCGTGCTCATGAATGATGTCACGGATGAAGTGAATAATCCGCTGAGTCGGATTCAGCACATTCATCGCAGCTTGCGGAATATAGGCGATTTCATTGCCCAGGATGGTGAGTCGCAGCTGTTCGGGCGAAAGGGTAGTAATCTCGGTACTGCCGATCTGAATGGTACCGCGATCGTAGCAGAGCGGCCGAAAGTACATACCCATGAGGCTGAGCGCGAGAGTTGATTTCCCGCAGCCGGACTCTCCGGCTATGCCGAGTATCTCGCCTTCGCGGCATTCAAGGGAGACACCGTCCACGGCGAAGACCGAGTTTCCCTCGCGCGTTGCGTAATATGTGCGCAGATCGTGAACTTGCAACAGGCTCTCAGACATCGTCAGCTCCTTATTTTCGGATTGAATACCTGGTCCATTCCCGAGTTCATGAGAAACAGCGAGAAGGTGAGAAATCCGATACAGAGGGCGACCGGCAAGAATACCCACCAGGCGCCTCGCAACGGAGCTTCGAACAGAAGGGCCCAGTTCAACATCGTCCCGAGAGTAATCGTTCCGTGCGGTCCGAGGCCGAGCATGGACAACGTCGCCTCGGCAAGAATGGCCGACGCCATCTGAAGGATGAACGCCATGAACACATACGAGGCCACGTACGGCAGGACCGATATAACAAGCAACCGCGGGAGACTGTATCCGGACACTCGCGCGAGATTGACGTGATCGCGAACTCTCAGCGACGAAGCTTGAGCCCGGATGGCACGCGCAGTCCACGGCCATGCGGTCACACCGATCACCAGTGCAACCACCGCGATAGATCTTGTTCTCAGACTCACCGAAATCAGTATGAGAACGATGAACGGCGGAATTACGATGAACATGTTCGTCAGGGCGTTGAGGAGGTTGTCCAATAGCCCTCCGACGAAACCGGCGAGAAGCCCGATGGTCAGACCGATTACCGTAGCAATCAGGCCGGCGACGATCCCGACGTACAGCGATGTTTCCAGCCCGTACGCGAGACTGAGTGTGACGTCGCGGCCGAAATTATCCGTCCCGAACGGTAATCCGCTTCGCGGCGGCTCAAAAGCGCCTCCGACAGACGTAATGGGGCTTATCGGATTCATGACCGGATACACGGTCATGAACAGTAGTAACAGCAGCAGTATTACTGCGCCGGTGACGAACTTGGGCGACCGAATGAGCAGTGCCAGTAGCGTCCGCATATCTAACCCTCCTCCTGATGTGCCGCTTTCACACGGGGGTCGATAAGCCCGTACAAGAGGTCGAGCGCGAAGTTACCCGCCAGAACGGCCACGGTTATGATCAATGTGGTGCCGGTGACGAGCGGATAGTCCTGTTGTCGAATCGCCTGGAACATCCGGGTGCCGAGCCCGGGATAGTTGAACACGATCTCGGTGACCAGCGCGCCGACTACCATCAATCCGAGAGCCAGTACGAGGCCGGTAATCTGGGGAAGCATCGCGTTGCGGAACACATACTTCACGATACGACGGTTCTTGATTCCCATGAGGCGGCTGTACAGGACGTAGTCGGCGTTCAATTCGTAGATCGCCATCGAGCGCATTCCGATCGCCTGCCCACCGACGAAGACGACGAGGAGTGAGAGAAACGGAAGCGTGTGATGACGGATTACCGACTGAATAAACGCAATGTTCCACCCAGGGCGAACCATCCAGTCGTAGCCGCCTCCGGAGGGAAACCAGCCGGCGGCCACCGCAAGTAAATGCAACAGGATAACCGCCATCGCGAAGTACGGGATCGAGTTCAGGAAAAGCGAAACCGGGTATATGACGTTGTCGAGCACGCCGCGACGATATGCCGCGATCGCTCCGAGCGTGTTTCCGATAATCCACCCCACGACAATCGCCGGAAGCATAAGTCCGATCGTCCACGGCAGCGATGTCCGGATAAGATCGATTACCGGTCGCGGATAGTGACCAAATGAGGTCCCGAGGTCGCCTCGGAACACGTTCCCGATGTAGGCGATGAACTGACGCCACAGCGGCTGGTCGAGCCCGAACTCCTCGATGAACGACTGGTACACCCGCTGGCGGATGCCGCCGTCGGTAACCCCCTCCAACATCTGTGAGACGATCACCGACACCGGATCACCGGGCATAAGCCGCGGAAGAAAGAAGTTCAGTGCCACCGCTACAATCAGCGTTATGAAGTACCAGAAGACCTTACGCGAAACGAAGGCGAGATACGGACTGCTGAATAACGCCTTGCGTTTCTTGCCTGCATCCTCAGACGTACTCGGGATCTGAGTCACATCCATTTAGAGATACCTCCCGCGTTCTATCTCAACGCCACTATCGCCCTGACAACACAAGAGTGTAAACGGCGAAATAGCCATTGCGCAACTTCGGCTTTCGAGATATCGGGCGCCTGCCGGAGGCAGGCGCCCTGAAGTGTTCGGTTCGTACGGTCACACCGGCCTTACTCAACCGGAGTGATCTCGTACAGATCCCGGATGCTTGCGCCCATCAGCGCCTGCGGCGGGATATCAGTATCATCACCCTCTCGTGTGAACCCTTCCCAGTAGGTCTCGTTGAAGGTGTGGAACCATCCGGGGCGATACATGACCGGGATGTTTGGAAGCTCTTGGAGATAGATGTTGTTCAACTCGGTGTACAGCTCCCTCAACGTCGAAGTATCCTCCGGATCGATTTGCGGAATCTCGGCGATAATCTCGTCGGCGCGCTCGTTTTCGAAACGGCCCTGGTTACGGTATGCTACTTCGCCGATGTCGGGGACACCCGGAGAGTACATGCTCGCGTAGGAGCGCTCCCACGGCTGGCTCGGTCCGGGGCCGGCGCCCGGATTGTCCATGATGATATCGAACGAGCCGGTCTGCAGGTCATCTTCCCATACAGGTGTGTCCGGGAAGTGGGAGCGAAGCTCGATTCCTATTTCGGCGGCATTCTCGGTTACGATCTCGATCGCCGCGTTCCAGTCGGTCCAACCGTGCGGAGCCTGAACTTCCCACGGTCCGAGCCGTGTTCCGTCGGGCAGCACGCGGATTCCATCGTCGTCTTCCTCGGCACCGATTTCGTCGAGAAGCGCCTTCGCTGCATCTATATCACGTTCGATCGCGTACGGCTCCATTGCCTCCTCGTCGAGCAGATCGAATTCCCCCTGCAAGAGCAGCGATGGAATGAAATCCTGACTGTAGCGGGTCATGGCGACCTCACCGATTCGCTCGTAGTCGATCGCCTTCGCGATCGCACGACGTACATTGCGTTCATCGAGGCCGTCACGGTGCACATTGACGATCAGGGCCGGCATCATCCCTGGTACGAAGTATGGTTCATCGTCCAGGTAGGTACGGATCGGCTGACCGTCCTCCCACATCTCCCAGACGTTGGGGATGAATTGCTGAGAAAGATCTACGCGATTCTGCTCGAACGCGAGATTTCCGGCATCGTTCGACTCGAAAATCGGGTGCACGATGTAGGTCGGGGCGGGCAGATCGCCGAATATCGCGACGCCCCAATAGTCATCATTGCGCACGAGAGTGATGCTCTCTTCGGTGTGGTAGTCAACGGTGTACGGACCGGAAGCGACCGGGTCGTCGTTCATCAGCTCTCGCATGGCGATGTGATCGCCGTCGTGCTCATCCTCGATATCCGACCACACATGCTCGGGCAGGAGCGGAGTCTCCAGGAGCGACTCCATTACCTGAAGGCGGTTCGGATCCTCAGGGTTCAACGTCAAGACGATAGTCTCGTCGTCGACCGCTACAGCATCGTCGAGATATGCCCAGATATCCGAGAACGGAAGATCGTAACGATCTGCAAGCTGGAATGTGTACTCGACGTCCGCTGCGGTGAGTGGCTCTCCATCGTTGAAGGCCGCCTCCGGGTGAATCGAGATCTCCAGTGTCTCGTCGTCGACCCAATCCATGTCGGTGGCAACGAGCGGCTCCATTTCGCCGGTGAGCATGTTGTACATGAACAGGTTCTCGTAGACGAGATTCTCCTGGCCACCGATCGGCCAATCCGGAGCCGGCGCCAACGGGTTGAAGCCCGTCGGTGGACCCCATTGCTGGCCGTTTATATACAGCGTGTTGCCACGGTGCATATCGGCTACCTCGGCTTCACCGCCACCGAACGCGACCGCGGGGGTCAGTATTAGTGCTACAATTATCAAACCAAGTAACTTCTTCAAAACGTGCCTCCTTACGTAGTACGTCTCGATACTTTCAAAAAAACACGGTCCTGCGGACTTCGTGCAGGCTTTCGTTGATTCGTGTTGCACCTCCTTCAGACAAAAGCGACTCACACTCGGCGTCAACGACGCCCTGATGTTCCGAGGCTACGAGCTGTCACTATCAGCCTTGTTAGTTGCTCGTATGTATCAACTCTCTTGTACCACGGCTCTTACGGGCCGTCAACTTCTATATTGAGCTGACGGCGAATTTCTCCGCCATTTACATCCGGCCGGATCCTACCTATAGTCACCGGACCCATGTCTCGCATGCTTTTCGTGCTCTCAGTCAGTCTCGGCAGCGTTCTGTTGGGGTATCTCGTGCGGCGTTGGTTCAGCGCGTCGGCGGCGACGAAGCCCGGCAGACTTCGTCTCGAATCGATATCTCAGAAGCTCAAAATCGCGGCGATTTTCGTGCTGAACCCGGTGCCGATCATAAACTCATTCTGGGCTCTGCCGTTGGACGAGCGCGGTCTTCTCGTTATGCCGTTCCTCGGAATCGTCTCTCTGTCGGTAGCCGGCGGGTCGGCGATTCTGATAAATCGCCTTTTTCGCATTCCGCCGAAACGCGCTGCCTCGCTATTCACCAGCGGGATGTTTACGAACATTCTCGCATTCGGCGGGCTGATCGCGTTCGTGCTGTTCGGGCACATCGGCTATGCTGTCGTGCAGCTGTATAATATGTTCATCGATTTCGGATACTACGTGGTCGGCTTCCCGGTCTCGCACCGCGTGAGTCTCGGGCCGGGCAAGCGGGGGCGGTTATCGTTCAGCTCTATTCGCGAGCAGCCTTTTCTTTTCATTCCGGTCGCCGCGATCGTCGCCGGAGTGCTGTTCAACGTGTTCGAAATCGGTCGCCCGCACCTGCTGCACGCGGCCTCGAGTGTGCTGATACCGACCATCTCGGCGATGCTCGGTATCGCAATCGGGCTGACACTCTATGTGGGCCGTATTTCTCGATATAAAAAGGAGATAGCTCTCGTTTCGGCGATCAAGTTTCTCATCGTGCCGTCGATCATGATTCCGCTCGCGGCGGCGATCGGGTTACACGGCGTTCTGGACGGGTTGCCCTTCAATGTGGTCGTGATCGTTTCGTTTATGCCGGTGGCATTTACCGCGCTCGTACCACCGGCCATCTACGGATTCGATCTCGACCTCGCCAACTCCGCCTGGATCGTGACCACGATCGCCCTTGCCGCGATCGTACCGGCACTATTCGCGATTCTCGGTTGATTATCCGAGACGACTCCTAGAGCGGAATCCACTTCTCCGACGACGAGCCGCTTTTCAGCACCGTCTCGATGAAGCGCACACCTCTCGCGCCGTCGCGAACGGTCGGAAACTCGGCCGCAGCGTCCGCCTTCCTGCCCTCTTTCGCCGCACGGATGTGTTCGCCGATATCGCCGTACAGATTCGCGAACGCCTCGATAAACCCTTCGGGATGACCGAACGGAATCCGTTCGATCCGCGTGGCTACCGAGTGCAGGTACGGATTGCCGCGCCTGTATACCTGTTGCGGCTTGTCGATCGGCGTGTAGTAGAGCGAGTTCGGCTCCTCCTGGTGCCATGTCAGTGCACCGGCATCACCGAAGATCCGGATCCGCAGGTCGTTTTCGGCGCCGGTCGAGATCTGCGAGGCGATGAGCACGCCCCGAGCACCGCCGGCAAACCGCAGCAACACGTTCGCGTCGTCATCGAGCGCGCGACCGGGAACCAGCGTGGAAACATCCGCACACAACGACTCGATCTCGAGCCCGGTGATCGACTCGACGAGGTTTTCCGCATGTGAGCCGATGTCACCCATCGCTCCGGCCGGACCGGATAGCTTCGGGTCGCTTCGCCACGCCGCCTGTTTGTTCCCTTCCAGCTCCGCCCGCCTGGCGAGCCAACCCTGATTGTACTCGACGATTATCTTCCGAATGGTGCCCACCGCGCCGTCCTGCACCAATTGTCGTGCCTGACGGACCATCGGGTATCCTGTGTAGTTGTGGGTAACACCGAACACGACGCCGCGCTCATCTACGAGTTTCACGAGCTCGTCGGCCTCTGCGCTGGTATGAACGAGCGGCTTGTCGCAGATCACGTGGAACCCTGCCTCTATCGCCCCGCGTGCCACCGGATAGTGCATATGATTCGGTGTGACGATGGAAACCGCGTCGATGCGATCGCCGTCGGGGCGGCCAGCTTCGCCGTCGAGCATCTCCTGCCAGCTCGAGTATGCCCGCTCATCGGCTATTCCGATATCGCGCGCGGATTCGCGGGAGACCTCCGGGTCGGAGGAGAAACAGCCGGCCACGATCTCGTACTTGCCGTCAAGGCGCGCCGCCATCCGGTGCACTGCGCCGATGAACGCCCCGCGTCCGCCTCCTACCATTCCCAGTTTCAGTGGTCGAAACGTTGTACTCATCATCAATCTCCTTAAAATATGCGTGCTATTCCTCGAACGCCGCGTCGAACGCGCGCGCCGACGCTGGAAAATCGACCTCGCGTACGTAGCGAGCCGACTCGGTGGCTCCGTGAATTCGATCCATTCCCGAGTCCTCCCACTCGACCGAGAGCGGACCGTCGTAGCCGATGCGATTCAGGGCACGGATAATTCCCTGGAAATCGACGTCACCTCGACCGACCGAGCGGAAATCCCATCCGCGGCGATGGTCGCCGAAGCCGAGGTGGCTCGCGAGAATTCCGGTCACCCCGTCGAGCGTGGTAGCTGCATCTTTCATATGGACGTGGTAGATCCGGTCTGAGAAACGGTTAATGAATGCAACCGGGTCTACGAACTGCCACTGCAGATGGCTCGGGTCGAAGTTGAAGCCGAACGCAGGCCGATGATCGAGGGCCGAGAGGGCCCGCTCGGCGGTGTGGATATCGAAGGCGATTTCGGTCGGATGGACTTCGAGGGCGAAGCGCACCCCAACCTCATCGAAGACGTCGAGAATCGGGTTCCAGCGCGCGGCGAAGTCTTCGAAACCCGCTTCGATCATTCGTTCCGGCGTCGGTGGAAATGAATACAGCAGATGCCAGATGCTACTGCCGGTGAAGCCGGAGACCACTTTCACACCGAGGCGCGCCGCCGCGCGAGCGGTATCCTTCAAATACTCGGCTGCTCGGTTGCGGACTCCCTCCGGCTCGCCATCTCCCCAGACGTGCGTCGGAAGCGTTGCTTTGTGCCGCTCGTCGATTCGGTCGCAGACCGCCTGCCCGGCCAGATGGTTTCCGATGCAGAAAACCGAGAGCTCGTGCTTCGAAAGCAGATCCCGGAATCGGCCGATATAGCCGTCGTCCTCGAGTGCCTTCGAGACGTCGAAATGATCGCCCCAGCAGGCAGCCTCGAGACCGTCGTACCCCATCTTCTTCGCGAGGGGTGCGAGCTCTGCAATCGGCATATCGGCCCATTGCCCTGTAAACAGCGTTACCGGTCGTGGCATGTTTTCTCCTCCATTTTGCATTTTGGCGAAATACGACTTCGTTTGTACGTTATCACATGAAAAGGAGTGACGCTATGAACACGAATGTCTCGATAGATAATGTTGCCGGCATTGCCTCCGTCCGCGACGAGGTGTGCGTTTCCTTGTATATGCCCGTCCAGACTCCGTCGGTCAAGAATCCCCAATCCCAGGAAAACATGATACAGCTGAAGACCCTCGAACGCAGGACACACCACAAGCTCGCGGAACGGATAGATGCCCCCGAAGCGTTGCTCGGCCCGCTTCGCGAGTCTCTCGAGCGCGAACGGCAGTTGTGGTCACCGAAAGCCCACGGTTTCGCATGCTTCCTTTCGCCTGAGTTTTCGCGTTGGGTTTCACTGCCGATAGAGGTCTCCGAGCGAGTCGTCGTTGATTCCGAGTTCTACATTCTGCCGCTGGTTCATGCGCTCTCGAGCGCTGCCGGTTTCTACGTGCTCTCGCTCGACCAACGGCGGGCCCGACTCTTTCAGGGTGATTGGCTCTCGCTCCATCCGATCGAACCGGAAGAGCCGCTGCCTACGATGCCGGAACTACTCGCCGAATATGATTTCGAGAGGAACCTGAACGTGGCCCCCGGCACGAGCGCCCAGGTTCAATTCGGCCCGGAGCGCGATATCAAATCGCGTCTTATGCAGTTTCTCGAGCGACTCGACGATGCAGTCGTTCGCGAGATTGGCCCCAAGCCGTTGCCGGTAGTACTTGCCGGAGTCGACTACATTGTGGGGCATTACCGGAAGCTTACCAGAATCCAGACGTTGGCGGATGAGTTCGTTCGCGGAAATCCTTCGCGGCTGTCGGCGGATCAGTTGCACGCAAGTGCCTGGCAGATCGTGCGCAACGAGAAACAGGCTGACACCGACGTTGCCCTGCGCCGGCTGGACAGGGCATCCGAAGATCAGCGGATCCGCGGCGTCGAAAACGTGCTTCCGGCGGCGTACGAGGGGCGTGTGCAGGCGCTTTACATTCGCCCCGATCACACGGTATCCGGGCGGTTCGACCCGATTACCGAGACGGTGGAAATATCCGACGGTGCGCGCGACTCAGAGGCGACCGATCTACTTGATCTCGCTGCACGGCTCACCACCCGGAGCGGCGGTGATGTCTTCTGCGTCGAGGGAGAGGAGGCAGCGGCAATCGCCGGTGAGCATCCGGCGATTGCGCTCCACCGCTGAGAGGCGGCCGGGAACGG
>PUOG01000098.1 GCA_003552745.1 Spirochaetaceae bacterium | reverse complement strand
GGCCAATCCCGCCTTCTACTCCGGACGACAAGCGACATTGCTGAGCATTCAGGATCTCACCCGGCACCGTGCCAGTCAGGGGGAAGTGGAGCGGGAACGGCTGATTTCGCAGCTTCAGACCTCCCTTCTGTTTCTCACCGAGCCGGTCCACGACTCGATGAGCTCGCCCGTATCGTGTTCGCTCAATACGTCGGTGGCCGAGGCGATACGACTCATGAATCGACAGAAGGCGGACGCGTTGACGGTCGTAGGGCCCGAGTACCAGCTGGTCGGTATCGTCACCGACCGCGACATCCGGACCCGCCTTGTCGGCGCCGGACTCGACACCCGCACCCCGGTGTCGCGGATCATGAGCGCACCGGTGGTGACGGTCGACGAGAGCGCACCGGTTTTCGAAGCGGTAATGCGTGAGCACGATCAAGGAGTCGGGCACCTGGCGGTCCTGGACGCCAACGGCAATCTCGTTGGAATCACCCGCAGCAGCCGGATGCTTCGCCCTGACCGGTACTCTCCGGTCGTGCTCACCCGCCAGGCCCAGTCCGCCGAAACCATGGACGATCTGACCGCATGCCACGAGCGCCTTCCGTGCGTCATCGGATCGCTGGTGGACAACGGAGCACTTTCGCAGAACATCTGCCAGGTAACCACGTCGGTCTCGGATGCAATCGCGAACCGGATCATCGAGCTGACGATTGAAGAAATGGGACCGCCTCCCGCACGATTTGCCTTCATTGCGCTCGGAAGCGAAGCGCGAAAAGAGCAGACGCTCGCGACCGACCAGGATAATGCGCTCATCTATGAGGACCATTCCGAATCCGAACAGGAAGACGAGGTCCGGCGGTATTTCTTGCGTTTCGGCGAACTGGTATGCGACCGGCTCGATCAGGCCGGATATCGGTACTGCGACGGTGACAACATGGCCCGGAATCGGCGCTGGAATCAGCCGCTCCGCCAGTGGAAACGGTATTTCCACGACTGGATTCGCGAACCCGACGAACAGGCACTTATCCGCTGCAACGTGTTTTTCGACTGTCGCTGTATCTACGGAGATCAGAGCCTTTTGGATGAACTGTGGCACGAGATCGGCGCGGCTCAGGAGGCACACCCGGGATTTCTCTCGCACATGGCGCTTAACACCCTCCGTTACCGAGCGCCCGTAGGACTCTTCGGCAAGATCGTCACACGCCACGCCGGAGAAGCCCGGGATACCTTCAGCGTCAAAGAGGCGATGTTGCCGATCGCCAACTTCGCCCGGCTATACGCACTTCGACACCATCTGGAAGAGACCAATACATTCGAGCGACTCGAGCAGTTGCACAGCGGCGGAGTTCTGGTGGACGACAGCTATCGGGCCATCTCACAGGCGTACGGTCACCTGATGCAGTTGAGGCTCCGCCGGCAGGTAGACCGGCTGAAGGCCGGGCTGTCCGCCGACAACCTCGTGGATCCCGGGAGCTTGACGGAGATCGAGACTGCGACCCTCAAGAACACCTTCTCCCAGATCAGCTTGATCCAGAAGAAGGTGAGCTATGAGTTCCGCGTCAGTACGTAACAGGCCGCACGGTAACTCCTGCTTCTCTTCTAACCCGCCGCCGCGTGCTGCGCCTTCTTTTTCTGTGTGGCCAGAGATACCACGAAAATCGTTATAAAGCTCAGCGGAATCGAGATGATCCCCGGCTGGTCGAGCGGCATAGGAGCCTGAGTCGGATCGAGACCGTAGATTCCCCACATATCCGGACCGATGAGAATCAATCCCACCGACGACACGAGTCCCACCAGGATGGACGCGATAATGCCGACTGCGGTCGTCTTCTTCCAGAACAGCATGAAAAGCAGCGACGGCAGGTTAGCCGAAGCCGCCACCGCGAAAGCCCATCCGACGAGGTAACTGACGTTCACTCCCCGGAATGCGATTCCGAGCACGATCGCGATTGCCCCTACGACCACGGCCACAATACGGCCTACGAGCACTTTCGTTTTGTCCGGGATCTCATGGCGGACAAGATTGACCATCAGATCATGTGCTACCGTTCCCGAGGCGGCCATGATGAGCCCCGAAGTAGTGGCCAGAACCGTCGTAAAGGCGATCCCCGATACCACGGCAAACAGCGGTTCATTGAAGCTGCGTGCCAACAGTGGAACACTCATGTTGTCGGTAAGGGGGTTGTTTGCCCCTCCGACCAGAGCCCCGACACCGAGATAGACGGTGAGCGCATAGAAGATCCCCACTCCGGCAATCGCGACGATCGTCGACTTCCGTGCCGCCACAGCGCTGGGCACCGTATAGTAGCGTATGAGGATGTGCGGCAATGCGGAGGTACCAAGGAAGAGGGCAAGCATAAGAGACACGAAGTTGAGCCGGTTCAAGCGCGTAGTGGCTTCCGGTTCTCCCTCCTCAGCGACCACCGGGAAACGCATTCCCGGTCGCATATACCTATCTCCCGGGACCGGGTTTTCGTAGTACACCGAGACCTGTGTTCCCCCGCCGGTCTGAAAGCCCACCGTGCTCGGCAGTTGCACGCGAGTATCCTCATCCGACAGCAACGCGAGTAGCCCAACAGGGCCAACGGAACCGGTGGCCTCCTGACCGCCGGGCAGATCGGAGACGCGGCCCATCTGGCGAAGCCGAGCCTCACCGCCGAGCCCGAAATCCACGCCGTTCACCAGCTGTGTTCCGTCCGGCTTTCTCGCTACACTCTGGACCTCTCGAAGCTCGGCTTCCGTCCCCTGCGGGAGAAATCTGGAATCGGTCTCCAGACGCCACCAGTCTTCGATTCGGACATAGGGCGAGCCGTCGACCTCCTCCACCCGGTTCGCGCCGAATTCGGCGGTGCGGCCTTTGACGCGAGCCGTATACTCACCTTCGGCCGCTGCCGGTTCGGCCGGGATCAGACGTGAGAGGTGATAGAACCTCAGAACCGGTTCGTCCGTATACTCGTGGTATTCGACATGGGTGTCGACGATCTCCGGGTCTCTGAACGGCGTTTGAGCCAGGACCTCCTGGTCAATTTCGCCCTCGTCAGTCATCGCGAGCGCCACCTGCTCAAACCGATAGCTTTCGAGCCCCTCCGGGCCTTCTTCGCGGGGGAGATCGGTCGTGTCGACGCCGCGTACCAGCACGGCGATCGTGAGGACCGCGGCAAAGGTCAGCAACAGCCCCCCGTTGAAAAACTGCACGTAGGTTGTCGATGTCATGCCGCCGCTGGCCACAAGGAATATCACCACCGCACCGACAATAAGCACGCCGATGTAGTGCGGAATACCGAGTAACGGCTCAACCAGCACCCCCGCACCGACCATCTGTGGCACCAGGTACACCAGCGAAACGATCAGAACGCTCAGACCCGCGGCCAGCTGGATCCCGGGACGCTTATAGTTCTTGTTGAGCGCGTCGGAGAAGGTGAACGTACCCATGCGTTTCATCGGCTCTGCGATGACGAACAACGCCACGATCCACCCGGCCAGAAATCCGATAGAGTAGAGGAAACCGTCGTATCCGTAGAACGCGATCAGGCCCGCGATTCCCAAAAAGCTCGCCACCGAGAGGTAGCCCCCGGCGAAGGCGATCCCGTTCACGCCCCAGTGGATAGACCTCCCGGCTGCATAGTACCCTCCCGATGTAGCGGTCTTATTCCTGCCGGCGCGAGAGGAGACGATCAGTACGAGAACAACGAATGCAACAAAAACGACGAGCGCCATTTAGCTCTCCTCTCCCTCGGTCGGAGGAACCCCGCAGAGCCAGTTGTACAGCAACGCGAGAACAACCGCCAGAATGATGAGTCCCAGCCCATAGGTGAGGGCGAGATTCAGCCCGAAAAACCCGGATCTCTCAATAATTCCAGGGAAAAAGACGTTCAGTATCACAAAACCGGCGTATACAATCGCATAAAGCAATGTCATTCGGACGCCCAGACTAACCTTACGCCGCTCGTACACCTCGCCGGCGGTCAGCTTGTTTCCATCCATACAACCTCCCGGACCCGTTCATAATAGGTGGCAATGTTCTGTTGTCAAGCGAGCGCAGACGGCGCACGCGGCAAAAGAGTGCCACGTTGTGTTGCTCGGTGTCCCATCGTCCGGACGCCTCTTTGACTGCGAGCTGTGTTCCGCTCAAGAATCGACGGAATTCAGAGAGATTCCCGGCAAGGACACTAAATGGACCCGAACACAAATGAAATCCGTCCGATCCCGAACCCGTACACGCGATCGGAGCGTTACAACTGCTTCGGCTGCTCACCCGATAACGACGCCGGACTGAAGATGAGTTTCTCACGCTCCGGCGAAAGCGTCATCTGTGAGTGGCAACCGCACCCCCGATTCGAGGGGTATCCCGGAGTCATTCACGGTGGGATTCAGGCGACACTCGCCGACGAAACGGCAGCATGGTTCATTCACGCCGTGCTCGGCACCGCCGGGGTAACTCGGGAGATGAACGTAACCTATCATCACCCGGCAAAGTCCGAAGATAGTCCGTTCCGCATCGATGCCCGAGCGACCGAACTCTCCTCCAGGAGAGCCGTGATCGAGGTGACGATCACCGGAGCAGGCGGAACACACTTCACGAGCGCACGCTGCGATTACACCCTGTTTCGTGAAGAGGTTGCACGCAGGCGACTCGGCTTTCCGGGCGCCGAAGCGTTCCGACCGGAGTGATTCCGGAAAAAGCACGCTGCTGAGCAGGCGATAGCCCGCCGGCTCACGGCGATGCTCTTGTGCCCCGGGGACAGCTTCACTTGTCCACGGTTACCTTTTCTTGCGCGCACACACCGAGAAGGTATTCGGTATGCGGGCTCGCTCGCTATCTGCAAGGGAGGGAAAGGGCCTCCAGAAATCCTCCACATGTTCGCCGAACACATCGATAAGCAGGCCGGCATCGATCAGCGACTGGACCACCTCAGCGACCGACCAGACGCGCTCGTACTTTCTCGACTGCTGCGAGACATTGATACCGTCGATTTCGCCGATGTACTCATCCGACCACCCTTTTGCGGAATCGGCGTAGCCGAAGTAGTGAACGCCCGAGGCAAACTCGAGCGTACTCGACTCCCAGGAAACCAGTGTCTGGAACGGATGGCTGTCGTAAACCGAGACCACGCCACCGGGGAGTAGCAGACGCTCGACGACCGCAGCCCATGCGCCGAGATCGTGTATCCAGGTCAACGCGCCGCGACCGGTATAGACCAGGTCGGCGCTCCCGTCGAGCTCATGCGGTGTGTCGAGCACATCACAGCAGTACCACCGGGCGGGCATCCCAACACGGTGCGATAGCTCTCGAGCGGCTTCGATCATCGCCTCAGATATGTCGACTCCGATGACCGATCCGACCCCTTCGACGAGCAGCGATAGCGTGTCGAGTCCTCCGGCGCACTGCAGGTGAACCGCGGTGTGACACCACCGTGAGAGCGGGCCAAAGCGCTCGAGGTTTCGTCGTTCAACACGATGCAGATTGCTTCTCCCACTGGCGAGGAAATCGGTCGCTCGGTCGAGATCGTCGACATACGCCGCGGCGCCTTCGTTGAACGCGCTGCGGTTCGCCGTGTGGCGACGGCGCACCTCGTTCTCATCGCCTGCGGGGCGTTCGAGTCGCCACTCGTCGTTGTTTTCTCCGTTCATGGTCGATAACATGGTACGTTACGCCCTCCATGTACAACCGACGAAGCGCACTTCTGACAAACAATTTCGCGATGCTGCTCTACGGCATCTCCGCGGTCCTCATAGGACCCACATTGCCCGGTATCGTTGTCGATCTCGAAATATCGCTCTCGGCCGCCGGTCTCGTCAGCTCGATGCAGAACGCAGGAGGCTTTGCGGGGGCAGTGATCATGCTGGTGCTCGCGGAGCGGATGTCGCGGCCGAAGACGGTAGTGGTCTCTTTCGTTCTGCTCGGCGCGGCACTGATCTGGATCGGAGCATCCACGAACTATGTTCCGCTTTTGTTCGCGTTCGCCGCCTCAGGGCTCTTCATCCGCGTACTCGACGTCATGCTGAACGCATACACCGGTGAACTCGCCGGAGCGGAGTCGGGTCGACGACTCAGCGCGTTGCATACTTTTTTCGGGGTCGGTGCGTTCGGAGGGCCGCTTCTCGCGGCAGCGGCGATGCGGGCGGGAGCGAACTGGTCGGCGGTCTATATCGCGGCGGGAGCCACATACTTCGTTGTTCTGGCCGGCTTTGCCGTGGTGATGCGCTCCTATCTGCACGTGCACTCGGACGGTGTGCGATCGGACAGCGCGCGATCCCACAAGGCTCAATCAGACGGAAACGACTCCGTATCGGCTCGCGATGCGACCAACCCGGTCGCGGAACACGACCAATGGTCACGCGAGCACACATCTTCCCACGGAATCGTTGCCGCTCTCGGGGTGCTACTCTTCTTCTACGCGATCCATCAGATCGGCGTGGTCTCGTGGCTGCCTTATTTCTTGCAGAATCAGCTGCGAACCGGAGCCGATTTCGCGAGTGTCGGACTGTCGATGTACTGGGTCGGAATCATCGCCGGACGCATCTTGGCCTCCATCATCGCCGATCGCGTAGGCTCCGCTCGAATGCTGTGTGTCGGGCTGTTCGCTGCAGCCCTGACCACCGGCGGCGGAGTGCTCGTCTCTCACGGTATACAGGCGGTGCTCCTGTTCGCCGTCGCCGGCCTCGCCGGCGGTGCTACCATCCCGCTTGCCTACAGCGTCGCGTACGGCGCCGCACCGGGAAACGCCGGACGAATCACGGCGATTCTCGCGGTGATCATGCTTGCTGGTCGAGTCATCGGTCCGTGGCTCATCGGTGTTACCGCCGATACGGCGAGCATTCTCGTCGCCATGTCCATACCCGCCGTCGTGCTCGCCGGCGCCGGTTCACTTGCCGGCTGGATCTGGCTCGGCGGGGTGCGGCGAGAGACATAGCGGCGCGTGACAAGACGACCGCGCTGAGCTCGCACCCGGTCGCGGCGTCTCGCAATCCTCTCCGCACCGGTGATAGCATACGCACCATGACGTTCGAGTTCAAAACTGCCGGCAAAATTCTCTTCGGTCCGCGATCGGCCGAAAGGCTACCGGATCTCGCCGGCGAAACCGGAGCGCGGCTGTTCGTGGTGACCGGATCGAAGCCGGAGCGGTATCAGTCGGTCCTCGACTCGTTGCACACCGGGGGACTGCAGACAGAGCGCTTCGCGGTAGCTGGTGAACCGAGCACCTCCGTTGTGGCCGACGGGCTCGAGGCTGCTCGGGCACACCGGGCGGAGGTAGTCGTGGCGCTCGGCGGCGGAAGTGTCATCGATACCGGGAAGATCATCGCTGCGCTCATGACGAACGAGGGCGATCTCTACGACTATCTCGAGGTCGTCGGCGGCGGCCGGCCGATCGCGGAGGCCCCGGTACCGTTCATCGCGGTACCCACGACCTCCGGAACCGGGAGCGAAGCGACGCGCAACGCGGTGATCAGTGTCCCCGAAAACAAGGTGAAGGTCAGCGTTCGCAGCCCGCTTATGCTGCCGTCGTGCGCGGTAGTCGACCCCGACTTGACTCACACCTGCCCCTCGACGGTGACCGCTTCAAGCGGACTCGACGCGATTACCCAGCTCCTGGAGGCGTTCGTAGCCCGCAAGCGAAATCCGTTTACCGATGCGGTATGCAGAGAGGGGCTACCCCGGGCGGGACGGAGTATCCGCACCGTCTATCGGAATCCAACGGACGCGGGTGCACGCGAAGACATGGCGATCGCCGCACTGTTCAGCGGCATAGCGCTCGCCAACGCCGGGCTCGGCGCGGTCCATGGTTTTGCGGGACCTCTCGGTGGCCTCATCGGGGCCCCGCACGGCGAGCTCTGCGCGGCGTTACTCGGTCCGGTAATCGAGACCAATTGTGAGGTTGCGCACGAAGCGACCGGGAGCGAAGCGGAGGAGATCGTAGCGCGTTACGAGGAGGCTGCGCGGCTGCTTCTCGGTGACCGCTCGGCCGAGACCGAGCATCTTGTCAACTGGATCTACGAAACGGTATCGGAGCTGAAGATCGTTTCACTCGGTTCGCTCGGTCTCACCCGTGAGCTCGTTCCTGAATCGGTGGCGAAAGCTCAGAAAGCGAGTAGCATGAAGGGAAATCCGGTCGAGTTGGCGGAGGATCACCTCGTCTCGATCCTCGAAAGGGCGATGTAGCGGCAGCGATCAACCCGAAAGCAGATCGCGGTCGTGCTTCAGCTCCAAAACCCGGCGAGCTCCGCGTTCGATCTGCTCCCGGGATATCTCGCCCTCGCGATAGAGATCGAGCGCGATGTCGATGAGCTCGAGGACATCGTACTCGTTATGCGCGAGCATGATATCGACTTCGGCATGGAACATCCGTTTAATCGATTCTCGAACCGAGAAGTGCGCCGCCAGGGCACGCATCGACATCCCGTCGGAAACGACCACTCCGTCAAACCCGAGCTCGTCTCGCAGGAGGTCCTTGAGGATCGCTTCGGAGAGCGTCGCCGGATATTCGGCGTCGAGCGCGGTGAAGAGGATGTGCGCGGTCATGATCGCCGGCGTACCATGTTCGATCGCACTGATAAACGGTTTGAGCGCTCCGTTTCGCAGCGTGTCGGCGCTCTTGTCCACGACCGGGAGTGCTCCGTGCGAATCGACCGTGGTCATTCCGTGGCCGGGGAAGTGCTTCACCACCGGGATAACCCCGGCCCGTTCGGCGCTTTCGACGTACTGTATCCCGTAGCGTCCCACCGTTTCGGGGTCCGCTCCGAACGAACGATCGCCGATTATCGTCGCGTCCGGTTCCGCATAGAGGTCGAGCACCGGAGCGAAGTTCATGTTGAAGCCGAGAGAGCGTAATTCTCGCGATACGAGATACGCCGCCGCCGACACGAACTCCTCGTCGTCGTGCTGCCCCCAGTAGTGGGCCGCCGGCAGTCGAATCGTATCGTCAAGTCGAACCGCACTCACTCTGCCGCCTTCGCGGTCTACCGACACGAGCAGGTCGATCGGCGGATCGTTCAAGGCGGCTGCCGCCTGCAGATCGTCGATGAGCGTTCGAACCTGATCGCTGCCTTCGATATTCCAGGGATAGAGTATGACGCCGCCGACATAGCCGTCGCGGATCATCCGCTCGGTTTCCCCGGTTACCGTGGTCCCGTCGACCCATGTGATAAAGCGCTGTCCAATCTTCTGCTCGATCGTGAGCGTTTCGAGCATTGCCGCAACCGGCGATTCGACCGATTCGGTGACGTTTGTCTCCTTGACTCTCTCCTCGAGCGTCGCGACATCCGCGCCGGCGGAATTACGGCCTCCTTCGACAACGTCGTCGTACACCCCCGAGACCATAAACGCCGCGAGTGACAGCAACACCGCTGAAGCCACGAGCGCCGCGATCAGCGGAAGCGGTGAGCGTTTGCGGCCGGGAGTCGGGGGTCGGAGCGTATCCGGTCTTCGGCGGGTCGCCTGCCGTGCCGGACGTTGTCGGTATTCGGGTGGCGTCTGGTTACGCAGTTCCTTGCCCTTTTGCAGAAGTCCGCTCATTGGATCGATTTACCTCTCCCTACAATTGTCGGCTCATCCGCTTCGATATTCACATCTGCAGGCTGCGACGATCAATAATGCGTCGCTCAGCCAATTGGTGTTAACATCTGCGAATGCAGGATTCACCGACTCTGGAATCGATAGAGCTCACCGGTACCCCCAAAGAAATGGGAGAGGCGTTCGGTGAAGCATACCGAGACGAAACGCATGAGCTCTTCGAGCGCAGAATGGAGAACGCGATCGAGCAGGCTCGACTGAACCGCGGACGCATCTTCGGAGTCGACGAAGCGTTATCGGTGGCCGGTTCGTGCCTGGTAGCTACCGAAGAGTACGACCCGGACGGCTTCGCGGAGTTCCTCGGCATCGCACGCGGGGCCGCGATGTCGCCGGAGCGGCTCTTCGTGACGCAGGGACTGACCGACTTCCGCGATATTCTCGCGTTCGCCGACGGTATCTACAATGATCCGGCCGTCCGGCCGGATGCCGAGGGCTGCTCATCGTTTCTCGTCGCACCGGATCGTTCACAATCCGGCGCGGTGCTCGCGGGTCAGACATGGGATCTGTACACCGACAATATGCCGTTCATTCGCCTTGTGCGGAGGCGGCCGAACGACGCGCCGGAAACCGTGAGCCTGACATTGACCGGATGTCTCTCGCTCATCGGTCTCAATAGCGAGGGCATCGCCGTCGGTAACACGAATCTCTGCACGCGCGATGCGCGGATCGGAGTGCAGTACCTGTCGGTGATTCACCGCGCTCTCCGGAGCAGAAACCTCGGGGATGCAATAGCCTCCATCGCCGGTGCACCGCGCTCGGCGGCACATTACTACTACGTTGCCGACGCCGGTGGAAACGCCGTCGGGCTCGAGTGCAGTGCTACCCGCTATGAACGCTTCGATGTGCCGAACGGAGTATTTGTTCACTGCAACCACTCGCTCTCCGACACGATCCGCGAGCTCGAGGTTCCGATCACCGAGGACTCGACCCTCGCCCGGCAATCGCGCCTTACCGATCTGCTGGATGAACGGAAAACGCCGCTGCTCGACGCCGATGTTCTTCGACAGGCGCTGTCGGACGGTCACGGTGACGAACTCGGCATCTGCCGCTACAGAACCGGTGAATTCGATGTCAGCACGAACGCGGCCGTGGTTATGCTGCCGGGAGACGGGACTATTCACGCCTGCCGGGGACAGCCGGATCGTGGAGTGTGGCGAACCGAGCGGGTCGGTTAGCGCACGACATGGCATATACGCTGTGCCCGTTCAGCTCGGTTGCCACGCGCGGCGCAGCACTCGCGACAGCGCGACGGCGATCGCACACATCGCGGCGAGCAACAGCATCGCAGGTCTGAACGATCCGTATTGCTCGAAGAGTAGGCCGCCGATCCACGGGGTAATCCCGGCCACACCGAGCGCCGAGAAAACGAGCCCGTATGTCAGCCCGAACCCGCGTTCGCCGAAGTACGTGACCGTTGCGGCGGGAAAGAGGCTGAAGAGCCCACCGTACGACGCCCCGAGTACCGCGACCGTCACTCCGACGAAGAGAGGGGATTCGGCGACATAGAGCCCCAATAGCGCGAGAAGTATCAACGAGAAAACGACGCTCATCGAGTTCTCTCGCCCGATGCGGTCGGAGAGATATCCGGATACGATGCGCCCTCCGGCGTTGAACAGAGCGAAAAGTGAGACGATTATGTAGCCGCGCGCGATATCGGCATGCACGCGTGCGAGGGTATCGAGGTGGGAGGCGACCGTGACGCCGGCGGAAGTCGTGAGGAAAAACATCACCCAGATCAGATAGAAGCGCGGGGCTGCGAGCACGCTGAGCGACTGTTTCAGACGGACCGGGGTCAACCGTGTGTTCGGCGGGAGCCGTATCAGCTGTGCCAAAGCGAAAACACCGACAGCGAGTACAATTCCGGAGAGCACGAACGCGTACGAAACGGAGCGATCGACCCACCGATCGATAAGCGGCGCGAGAATGAGCGCCGATACGCCGATGCCGGTGACGACGATTCCCACCACGAGCCCTTTCCGTTCGGGGCCGAACCACCTCACCGCCGCCGGTGTCACCGATGCGAAACAGCACG
>PUOG01000018.1 GCA_003552745.1 Spirochaetaceae bacterium | reverse complement strand
GCGCGCTGAAGCGCTTCGACTCCCACGCGTCTCCTCCCTCACGCAACTCGTTGCCGACGCAGATCGCCTCGATCGGACAATCGAGGTTGACCGTACGCTCGAGCTCGTCGAGTCTGACTTGCCTTCGCCAATCGGCGAGCAGCGCTTCCGAATCGACCGCCAGCCCGGCAACGAGCGAAAGCCCGTGCCGCTTCACCAGCGGCGCCACCTTCTCCGAGTAGTCGACCGAATAGCCGCGCACGCTGCGAAGTCCCGCCGCGGCAGCCGCCGCGAAATGCTCATCGAGATCCGGCGTGTCGAAATCGTGTATCCATGCTCCTATCTTCATCGTACCTTGCTCCTTATAGTGGGCGGTGCGTGCGGCTGTCACCGGCGAGCCGCTTCTCGCCGAGTCTACGGTGACCTCGATGTTCCCGCAATGGTTACCGCCCTCGAAGCAGAGAATGGGCCTTTTGCTGTTTCCCTAAGCGACGATAGAATTGACCCCAAAGGAAAGAGAAGAAGTCCGGGGCGCTTTCGCTTATCTTCCATTACAATTGAGTCGTCTCAAACCAAGCCCAATAGGAGGAGAAACACCCGGAAGGAATTCTCTTGTTGGACCGATATTGAGGATCTCGGTCACCTGCAGTCACCTGCAGGTCACCTTGCACGCCCGCCCGCTTTCACGTACCATAAAGCTATGGGTACGAACCCACTTCCCGAGATCCTGAAGCTGAGCGTCTCCGAGCGCATCCAGCTCGTGGAAGACATCTGGGATAGCATCGCCGCCGAACCGGACGCGTTGCCACTCACAGACGAACAGCAAGCGGAACTCGACCGGCGGCTTGCCGACGCGGAAACCAATCCGGGCGGCGGCACACCCTGGAGTGAAGTCAAGGCGCGGCTGCTCGGCTCCCGCTGATGCGTTCGATCATCCTCCGTCCCGAAGCCGAGGCCGAGGTTGAGGAGGCTTATCGCTGGTACGAGAAGCAAAGTGTCGGTCTGGGCGCAGATTTCCTCCGGGTGGTAGATGCCGCTTTGGAGACGATCCAGCGGCAGCCGGAGCTCTACCCGGTGAAGTACAAAGGCGCGCGTCAGGTGGTGGTGCGGCGTTTCCCGTACTGCATCTACTACATCATCCAACCGGACGGCAGCATTGAGGTGATCTCCTGCTTCCATACGAGCAAGAACCCGCGCCGCTGGCGATCACGCGCGTAACCCCTAAGTCGATCGCCGACTTGGGGTGAGTGTTGCAGAATCGTCCGAACACTCCGCGCTTTACACTGCCCGAACCAACCGGTTACCGTTGATGTCGTGCAGTGACCGATGACCGACGTAATGCGCATGCTCAAGCGAGCCATACACAGACTTCGCGGCCCAATCGGGCGCTTCCGGCAGCGAGTCTCAGAAGTCGTTGATGCCGCCGCGCCGGCGGTTACGGCACCGGCCAGCGTGGCGGTGGGCGCGCTCGCGGTCGCCGTGGCGATCGTATTCGGTCGCATCCTTCTTGCGTTCGCGCTCGTCGGCGCAACGGCTACCGTCGGGGCGATTGCGCTCGAAGTCGCCGTCGCGGTGGCCGTGCTCGCGGTGGTCTTCCTTGCCGCGCAGGCACACGCTGCGCCGGCGGTCGCCATCGCGGTGATCTTTTCGCTCTTCTACACCGCCAATCTGGAGATGGTCGCGGCGATGGACACGGTGGTGAACGTCCGCGATGTCGTGTTCGCCGCCGATGCGGTGTTCGTCCGGGCGAGTGCGGCGCACCTGCAATTCCTGCCGTACGCACTGGTACTGCTCCTGTTGACGGTCGGATGGGCGCTGGCGGTGTCAAGGTTTACCCGCCGAAAAGGGGCCGAGCACGGTAGCACAACCGGCCCCCGGGACTTCGCCGGCCGGCGCCCCATCATCATCAACCTGACTGTCGCCGGAATCGGCATCGCCGCCGCACTTGCCGCCGCGCTCATTCCGCCGCCGGCGAGCTGGCAGGGCGACAGCCTCGTAGCCCGGTCGATCGCGCAGTCGCTGCGACGCGCTCCGAGCGTAGAACGCGTGGCCGGCCTCGCCGGCGCGTTCGACCTCGACGACTTCCGCGATGAGGAGGCCACCGCGCGGCCCGATTCGGAGCTCGGACGTGATTTCGTCTATCCGCCGGCATCGGGCGACGATCCGCGCAATGTGCTGCTGGTCATCGTCGAGGGTATTCCCGGCGTCTACCTCGAACAGGTGAGCGAGGCGTCGGGGGTCGACTATCCGGTCACGATGCCGGCATTCAGCCGCATCGCCGATGGCGGCCTGACGGTCTCGCAATCGGTAGCACACGCCCGACAGACCATCCGCGGGCTCTACTCGGTGCTCACCGGCGACACACCGCGACTCGACCTCTCCACGCCGAAGATCTATCCCTACATCGCCGCCGACCCTGACGATCGCCCTCCGGGGCTGCCGCAGGCGATGGCCGAGCTCGGCTACCGGACGATCTACCTGCAGGCCGCCGATCTCTCCTACATGTCGAAGGATCTGTTCATGCCGGAGGTCGG
>PUOG01000028.1 GCA_003552745.1 Spirochaetaceae bacterium | reverse complement strand
CGGCGAACTCCTGAATCGGAACCCTCGATCCCTGCGCCTCTTCGACCATCCGTATGACCTGCGAAAGGAACGTATCGGCGCCAATGCGGGTCGCCTTTACCATGAGGCGACCTTCCTTGTTCACCGTCGCGCCGAGCACCTCGACCCCCACGGTCTTCTCTACTGGAATGGACTCGCCGGTGGCGATAGACTCGTCGACGTGGCTTTCCCCGTCGACCACCTCGCCATCGGTGGGAATCTTCTCCCCGGGGCGAATCACCATGACGTCGCCGATCGCCAGTTCCTTGACCGACAACTCGACTTCCTCACCGTCGCGCAGCACCCGCGCACTCTTCGCGCCGAGGGTAAGAAGCTTACGGATTGCCTGCGACGCTCGTCCCTTGGAGCGGTCCTCGAGATAGCGCCCGAGCAGATGGAAGGTCATGATAGCGGCGGCCATCTCGATGAACGAGGTCATCGGGTATACGAAGCCGACCAGGCCGATGACAAATGGAGGCAGACTTCCCATAGAGATGAGCACGTCCATGTTCGCCGTCCGGTTGGTCAGAGAGCGCCAGCCGGAGCGGTGGGTTGCCCAACCCCCACCGAGAAAGATCACCGGAAAGGCGAGCACGGCGACGACCGCCAGATACCCGGGCACAGGCTGCCAGAACATGTGTATCGCCATGAGCACCATAATTGCCGCCGTGGGGACGGCGGCGAACGCGAAACGGCGCCACGCGCGACGGAGAAACGCCTCCTCGAGGTCCGGCTCCTCTTCAGCCGTTGCCTCGTCCGATGAAACCGAAGCAACCTCGTAGCCGGCCCGCTCTACGGCGGACTTCAAGGTCTCCCGCGCGATCGAGCTATCGTTCAGTGAGACGCTGACGTTATGATTGGAGATGTTAGTACGGATTTCTCCGACGCCTTTGATTCGCTCAAGCGAACTTCGTACGATGCCTGCGCAATGGTCGGAGCCCATGCCCGGCACCGTGAGCGTCAACGAAGAGCCGTTCGTCGACGAGCCTTTTCCCGGTTCGCCGGTACCTCGCTGACCGGCCTTGTTTGCGTTCACCGAAGGGGCAGTGGCTTGCTGCTCGCCGTGTGCAAGATCGTGGTTACTCATATTCTGTCTCCCCCCTGTTAAACAGGTGTCATACGCGGAACATACCCTACCCCCGGAGGGTAGGTCAACGCTTTCGTAATCCTATCTCTTGGTATCTTTGCCGAGTGCTTGACCCGGACCGATAGGAGCCTCGAGAATTGGCGGACGATGATTAACGAAGCAGTGATAGGCCTTCATCTGATCTGGATGCTTGTTGTGGCCGCAATCGTAGTCGTGCCGTTCTGGCGCATCTGTATCAGAGTGGGGTATCCCGGCGCGCTCGGTCTGCTCATCGTGGTTCCGCTGGTGAACCTGGTGTTCCTCTACGTGCTCGCATTCTCCAGGTGGCCGTCGGAGCGATAGTCCCGGCAAGTGCAGCCGCGTACCATCAGTACCCCACGAAATCCTCATAGCAGATACGAGCCTCGTCGACGCCCATGAGTACGAGCCGGTTTCTCACGTAATTCACCATCGACGGTGGTCCGCTTACGTGCCAGGCGGAGCGCAACGGATCGGCGACGAGGTTTCGCAGGTGCTGATCGGAAATCGGTCCGGTACAGAGCTTGAGCGCGATATTCTGGACCTGATGAACCGACTCCCACAGTTCGGCGAGGAACGCTGCCCGCGATCGACGTTCGTTTGCATAAAGGAGAGTGAACGGAACTGACCGTCCGGTGCGAACGAGATGACGAACCATGCTCAGATACGGCACGATCCCGATCCCTCCGGCAACGGCTGCAATCGGACGGGTAACGGTCTCCGGTAACGTGTGAAACCCATGTGGACCTTCGATTAAGAGCTCGGCACCGATCGCCAACTCCCGCAATGTCCGCTTGAATCCGCTTTCGGATTCACGGTATGCGAGCGAGATCGTGTCGAGTTCTTGAGGCGATGAAGCGATCGACAGCAGGCGGGAGTGACCTGTCACATCGCGGTGCGAGAGTCGGTGTACGCCGAGCTGTATGTATTGTCCGGGGTGGAAGTCCAGCTTGTCCGGGCGATGCAGTACCACCTCGATCGATCCTTCGGCGATCGTTCTGCGTTCGACGAGCGTTGTCCGGAAGATCCTGCTCATGCTTCTTTCCGCCTCGCTACATGCCCGATCGTCTGCGTACCATCACGGTTCTGATGAATGCTGCTGTCTGCAGCGCAGGAACGAGCAGAACCATCGCCAGAAAGTAAAATCTGAACCAGTTTGGTGGGGGTACCGGTCGATGCCATGAGAGCGTGTAGTGAATGAACAGGAAGTAGACTCCGTGCAACGCAACCAGGTAGAAAATGACGTATGTGAAGGAGTGAAGCCACTTCCATCCTGCAATTCCCAGAAGATCAACCGCCCGGTCCGACGAGGTAGCCGCGAGGACCAGCGCGAGAACGAGCGCGACGATTCCCATGAGGTTTGCTAACCCGAAGCCGGGGTCGAGACGGACATTACGCCCGAGTTCAGCGACGAACTCGTATCCGAGCAGCCGCAGCACATTCCAGCGCGCCCATCCGTCCCAGACCAGGTATCCGTGCACAAGCCCTGTAAGCGCGAACCAGACACCGAGCTCCCGCCTCCATGGGAGCACACGCTGGAATATCGGCAACAGGCGTGCGGTGGCACCGAGAGCCACCGTGAGGAACAGATAGACGAACGCAGCATCTCCGAACGCGCGCCAGAGGCGCATCTCCGGATCCCATTCCGGGCGTGAGAGCCAGAACGCGTATACAAGCAGCAGGCTTCCGACCGCGGCAGCGAAATGCCGACGCGCGATCGTTCCACGGCTGCGAATCCCGAGCAGCAAGTTCCCTCCCTTTGGACTTCGATGCGGCGGCATGGTACCCTCCCCCCTGGGGGTACGTCAACGCTATGAGAAGATTGGGAACTTTCCGTCATCCCGACCTGGCCCCATACCTGCTCGAGTAAGAGATGGATCAACAAAGCCGATTCAGATGCTTGACGCAAAATGCGGTACCCCCGTAGGGTATAAACACAATGGCGAACATGAAGAGCAATAAGCCGGCCGCCGGTCGCTCCTGGCTGACCCCGCTGTACGATTTCGGTGTTCGGGTGACGATGCCGGAGAGGATGATCCGTGACCGGCTTGCGCGCCTCGTGGATCCGAAGCCGCAGCAACGGATACTGGAGTTCGGGTTCGGCAGTGGATCGAACCGTGTCGCGATCCATGATCAATGCCCGGCGGCGGAGTTGTATCGCGTACTGAAATCGGGAGGATCATTGATTGTCGGCGACTGGGGAGCGGCAAATTCGTTCCTGATGCGGATCGCCTCCGGCTTCATATCTCTCATTGACGGGTTCGAAACGACTCGCGACAACCGACGTGGAGAGATTCCGAACCTTGTCGAGACCGCGGGATTCAGCGATGTTCGGGAACTGGATGTCGTTAACACGTCGGTTGGTACGTTCCGCTTTCTGCGCGCCGCAGCCGTGCCATGATGTCCGCCCGAACTCGACGGCGCCGGGTGCCCAGTCGTCCGGCAATCCTCTTCGGCTTATTCGCAGTTGTTGCCGTTGCCACCGGGGTCCTCTCACCTCACTTCGCCTGGGAGCATCTCCCGATTTCCGCAGCACTCGGGCAAACGCTGATCGTACTCGCTGATTTCGTGCTTCTGGCGATCGGGTTTGCCGTCTATGTGCGTTCCATCCGGAGAGAGGAGCGGGAGCGACGCCGTGCGGAACGCAACCTGATCAGCTCCTACCGTTACATCGGCGTGGCGAATCGAAGGCTCGAGCTTCTCTGTGATTTCGTAGATCAGTTATCGGCGGCCGAGCGACACTCTTCCATGCGGGAGACGATCGCCTCGTTGTTGCCGGAACTGGTTGTACCATTCGTCGAGGCGGACCTCGTCTTGCTTCGAATCATCGACCTCGAATCGGGACAGACATGTACCGAATGGTGGCACAGGGACGGCGGTAGCGCCGACGTGAACGAGCTACGGGTCGGTAATAGGGAAGTAATCGCGGGCTTCGGCGGCGACTCTGTTGTCCCATTGCTCGTCGAAGATAGACCGGATGGAACCGGTACCGTAGCGATTCTCGCCGCAAACCGGGCTGTCGGCGGCCACGACGGGGAGCGGTTTCTCAGGACTGCGATACGTCTTCTACATCTCTCGGCTCTCACACAGCAGAGAAATATCTCAGCAAGGGAGAAGTGATGCATCCAATTGTGTTCAGCATTGGTCCAATCAATATCACACTGCTCGGCGTCTTTTCCGTGCTCGGCATCCTCGTGGCTCTTCGTGTTGCGCGGGCCGAGGCCCGGCGAAAGATGCTGGACGAGGCGACGTTTCAAAACGGTATTCTGCTCGTGCTCGTTGCGGGTCTGGTGGGTTCGAGGCTCTTCTATGCAGCGGTCTTCGATCCGGAGACATTCTTCGCTCAGCCGATGCGGGTTTTCGCCCTTCACGAAGGGGGATTGTCGATTCAGGGAGGTCTGTTGGGTGGAGTGCTCGCCGGTCTCCTGTACTTCCGTGGCGACCGTGGAAGTTTCCTGCGTGCCGGTGATGCGGTTGTACCCGCGGTAATTCTTGCACAGGCTATCGCCAGGATCGGGTGCGATGTGTTCGGGGTTCCGGCCGATCCGGCGCTTCCATGGGCCGTGGCCGTCGGGGAGGAGTCTCTGCATCCGGTACAGATATATGAGTCGATGTTGAACTATCTGCTGTTCGTCGGTCTCTGGAGTATTCGCGATCGAACCAGTCGCGACGGGGAGCTGTTCTTTCTTTACATAGCCGCCTTCGGGCTGAACCGGTTTGTCGTTGAGTTCTTCCGCACCAATCCGGAAGCGATCGGTGGGCTGACCGTAGCGCATGTCACGAGCGTTGCCATGATCGGCGCGGCCTCCGCCGGACTCTTCGCGCTTCGCCGCTTCGCCCGGCCGGGATCGAGTGGTGAGGTTCCGGTAACCTCTCGTAGCAATAGACGGGCGGCGCTGGGTGTCGCCGGCCTAATGATCGCATCGGTGGTTACCTATTACGGAATCTACGGCTACTTGATTCACCTTTGATGGTGGATCAACGGGCTCTCGACCCACGCCTGGACGATGCGCAGACGCCAATTACCCCGGGGGGCAAAACATCTTGACACACTTCACAGATCACCATACCCTACGGGGGTAATGTATATCCCACGCTTTGCTGGACGAACGGGTCTCGTGGCGGTCGCGCTCGCGGCTGCTGTCGGTACGATCGTGCGGCTGACCGCCGCTGACTCGCGCATCTCGGAGATCCCGACTGACGACGGAACGCTTGCACTCGAGCTTGCAAATCGCTGGCGCGAGCTCGAGCCGGACATCGAAAGTTATGTGGATGCGGAGGCGGTCTACTTCCGGTTTCCGTCGGATACGGTTGTGGAGGCGGCACTGCCGGGCGACGCAATGGTCATCGCGGCGGCACCGTACATCAACTACACGCGCCCGTGTGCGATACACGCGGTGTCCTCGTGTCAATCGGAGCTGGCGAACGAGCCGGTGCGGGTCACCGTAATCGGTGAAAGCGGGGATATTGTGGAGGAGCTGGAGACCGAAACGATGGACAACGGTTTCGTAGAGCTCTGGTTGCCGCGTGACAGGCAATATACGCTCCGCTTTGAGGCTCGTGGGCGTTCGGTGGAAACGATCGCCGGCACGTACTCCGACAGTCCGACGTGTCTGACGAACCTGAAGCTGGCGCAGCAGAATGAGGAAGGGAGCGAGGAGGATCGCGATGGGTAGGTATGCGCTTGGACTTCTTATGCTCGTTACGGTGTCCGGATTCGTCACGGCCGGAGACAGCGGTCAACCGGCGGCCCGGCTTTATGTGCCAAACGCAGCCGACGGGACGATATCGGCGATCGATGTGCATGGCGGGGAGGTTCTGTGGCAGCTGACGGTCAGCGACGGCCGCAACGGTCGTCCGGCGGAGGCGGCGCACGGGATTGCGATTTCGCCGGACGGGTCGACCGTCTATGCCGGCGATGCGGCGACGAACGAGCTCGTCATCATCGATACGGACGTGCGAGAGGTGATCGATCGCATATCGATCTCCCACGGCGTACACGGCATCGATATCAGCCCCGACGGGGACACCGTATGGGTCGGCGGATCCGATCCCGATCGGTCCTGGCTCGGACAGCTCTCGGTGGTGCGTACCGATTCGCACGAGATCGAGACGGTCGTCGCCCCGGGCGTCGGGAGTGCCGCGCATGTCTCGTTTACTCCAGACGGATTGCAGGTCTGGGCCGCTTCGGTAACCACGAATGTGGTCTGGGTGGTCGATGCGGCCGCCACAGCGTTGAGTGCGCTCGTTCCTCTCGTCGGGGACGATCAGCAGGACACGCGATCGCCGGAGGGGCAGGCCGGCAACATCGGCATTAACGAGGTCGCGATATCGCCGGACGGCCGATCCGCATACGCGGTAGGACCGGAGAGCGCAATCCTCTTTCGAATCGATGTCGCGACCGGCGAGGTGACCGCACAACGGCACGGTGAGCCTCGAGCTCATGGGGTCGTAGTTTCGCCCGACGGGAGCGAGGTATGGGTAGCCAACCGCTCGGGCTCGTTGAGCGTATTCGATGCCGAGTCGCTCGAGCCGCTGGCGAACGTACCGATGGGCGACTATGCGAATCACGTAGCATTCGACGGGACCGGAGAATATGTGTTTGCAACCGGGGAAGGTACGCTGGTCGTCATCGATGCGCACTCTCGAGAGCGGGTGCGCACGATCGAAACCGGTCGCGAGCCGCACGAGATTGCGGTGGACGGCCGTCGAACGGCCTTTGACTGATAGGCCCCGGGTAGGTCGACATCACTGCCGGAACGTATAGCCACTCACAAGGAGCATCATCATGCGAAGTATAAACGGAGTAATGGCGCTAATTCTGCTGGTAACCGCGGCAACCGTATCGCGAGCTGACAGCGGCGAAGACCTGATCCGACGAAGTCGGGCAGGCGGAATCGATGTCGCCGTACGAGTCGAAAGGCTCGAGTCGCTTGCCGGAGAGAGTGTCGACCATCTCGAGTTCACCGTATCGCTCGACACGCATGTCGCGGATCTGTTTCAGTTCGATATCGCCGATCTCTCTGAACTCGTAATCGACGGCTCAGCGCGTGAGGAAGTCGCGTTTGAGTGGATGGGAGATTCGGAAACGTCACACCACCGCAACGGGACGCTCCACGCCCGCATTCCCGGCGATACACTCTCCCTCGAGTCCGGTGATGAGGTGGAACTGCGGATCCACGAAATCGGTACCGACGTGCGTACCTTCACGTGGGAGCTATAGGAGGCGCACGGTGCACATGCCCATGCACATCCCCATGCACTTGCTGATGATGTTCGTCCCGCTTCTCGCCATCGGATTCGGAGTTGCTGTCTGGCGCCTCGACGCACGCCGCGGACAGGGTGCGATTGCCGATCGAGTCGAGCGTACCGCCGACAACGAATACCGGTCGGACTTCGGCCGGGCCGATGACAACCGGGAAGCCGATCTCCGTCGGCTCGAACCGGCGATATTCCGCGCCGCGGCGCGGTGCGGAGGTGTTCTCACCGTGAGTGATGTCGTTCTCGAAACCGATCTTCCGGTTGATACCTGTCGCACCTTGCTCGAACGAATGACCGATGGCGAGCATGTCCGCATGGAGGTCACCAACAGCGGACGTGTCGAGTATCACTTTCCGGAGATCCGAACCCGAAAGGAATGACCGATCGTTCCCGCCGAATCGCGACCGGCGCGTTGCGGGGCTGCGGTGCCGCCGCGGCAGTCGCCACGGTCGTGTGGCCTGGTGCCGTGATCACGTCGACGCTCGGCGGTCACCATCACCCCTGGACCCTTACGGCGATAAGTCTCGGCTACACCGCGTTCGGGCTCCTTTGCCTTCAGCTGATTCTCGCTGCACGGACACGTACGCTCGACCGGTTGTACGGTTGCGACCAGCTCCTGTTGATTCATCGCGCCGTTGGTCCACTCCTCCTCTCGGTGGTAGTAGCTCATGCCTCGGTCGCTCCGTTCGCGTATTCCCCATTCACCCGACGGCTGCAGTTCATGCTGCCTCCTTTTCTCGAGACACTGCCGGGCGCAACAGCCGCTACCTTTATGCTCCTTGCGGCCGGTGTGACGGTCATTCGAGCCACGACCTCCATTCGTTACGATACGTGGCGAAAAGTGCATCTGTTCGGAGCGCTCGCCCTGCCGTTCGCCATGGCGCACGCGGCGGTCGCAGGACAGAGCTTCGGTCGAGTCGTGATGCTCCGCGGGTACGTGCTTGGACTGGGTGCGGTGGCCGGGGCAGCGTTGTTGACCCGCGCTACCCGTCGCATCACATCCGTCCGGAGACCGCTTCCGATAATCAATGTCACGACGCCCGCCGAGCGAACCACGACAATTCGGGTCGAACGACCGGTCGGCTTCTCCTTCGGTGCCGGACAGTTCTGCGAGCTGAGCTTTGGAGGGGGACCGCCTCACCCGTTTTCGATCGCCTCACCACCGGAAGCGTCCTATCTCGATTTCACGATACGGCAGGTAGGCGATTTCACCCGGACGATCGGTCGCGACGCCGAGGTGAGCGATTCAAGTCTGCACGATCGCGATCCTTCGACCGTCTCGTTGTCCGGCCCGTACGGCCGCTTCACACCCGACGCCGCGCCGGAGGCGCACACGCTCGTCTTTATCGCAGGGGGCATCGGCATTACGCCCTTCGCGAGTGCGCTTCGCAGCGAGACGTTCTGGGGCAGGCCGGGACTGCGAACGGTAGTGCTTATCTGGTCGGTCCGCCGGCAGTCGGAGGCGCCGTATTATGACGAGATTGCCGGATTCGTCGATCGCCACCGGCACTTTCGGTTTTTCCCCGTGCATACCGGGGTGGCGACCGAAGCCGGGACCAGCGCGACCCGCATCGACGGCGCATATCTTGCCGCGCACTGCCCGCGTGACGATGCGCACACCGCGTGGTTTCTCTGTGGCCCCTCGGGACTGATGCGTGAGTCTCGGCGCTCGTTGCGGCGACTCGGCGTTTCGCGACGCCGCATTCATGCCGAGCGCTTTACATGAGCTTAACAGTTCCGCGGTAGTGTTCGTGGTGTCAGGAGGACACTCTTATGAAACAAACATCGGTATTAGCGCGAATCGCCATTGCGGCGGTTCTTCTTTCGGTTCTGGTCGCCGGCGTGGCCTTAGCGCAGGGCAATCGGAGAGGTTTCGGGATGCACTCGCAATGGGAGGACGTCCAGGAAAGTGAGGCCGAGTACCTCGCTCACATGATCGCGCACCACCAGGAGGCGATCGAGGCTGCCACCCAGCTTGGCTCGATTACCGAACGGGACGAGATGCGGGATCTTGCCGATTCGATTATCTCCGAGCAGCGTGCGGAAATCGAACTTATGACCGCATGGCTCCAGGAGTTCCATCCCGATGCATCGGCCGACGTCGAATACGAGCGTATGATGCGCTCGCTCGAAGGGCTCGACCCCGACGAGGCCGACCGGGTGTTTATCGAGGATATGATCCCGCATCACATGATGGCGGTGCACAATTCGAACATGCTCCTTCACCACGGGCTGGTCGAACATGACGAAGTGGCCGAACTTGCCCGCTCGATTGTCGATTCGCAGCACGCCGAGATGGCGCAGATGTCGGTTTGGTACCGCGAGTGGTTCGGCGGCCGGCCCGGCTTCGGTCCGGGCCCGGGTATGGGATCGCGCGGTCACATGAGCCGCTGGGACGGTTTCGACCGCACCGACGACGAGCGCCCCGCCGGCCCCCGCGGCTCGATGGGCATGCACGGCCGCCGGGGACGATGGTAGGGGCTTCAAGTCCGGGGCCGGCCGGCCCAACTATGGGCCGCCGGCCGCAATCCCTGGAGATCGATCTTCATCCAATCGGTCAATTCCCGGTGCCACGAAGAGTCGTCGAGGGAGTTTTCGAGGTGTCTCGCCACCCGTAAGAAGTGGCCTTCGATCGCGGTATACAGGTTGTGAAGCAGATACGCGACCGCGAGCGTTGCCATTTCCCGGTCATGCGAAGTCGACGCCCCGCGAAACCGTATCCGAGTGTCCCACGATTGCCGCCATCATGGACTCGGCCTGATCGGAAAGGTCGATGCCGGAGGATTCGCGAAACGGCAACCGAGTGTCGAAGACCGAGCCGAATCCCCAGATCCGTACTACCGATTCGTCGACGTCGGCGATCCTTCGCGCGAGCTCTTCGGCATGGGTACGGGCTTCGGCCCGTCGCCGATCCATATTCGGCTGTAGCCATGCGTAACGATCCGGTCAACGTTTCGCGTGCGATGAATCGACTCACAGATGAATCGACCGCGTATTGTCGCGAAACTTCACATCACCTATACTCTCCATCTAGCCGATTACTAACAAATTAACGCATCCCGGCGCCTGATCGGTGAAGGAGGCAGATGCAACCGTGGACCGACTTCTTGGAATTATCGTACTCCCGGCCGAACAGATGCTCACGTTTTTCGTATCGATGGCGATCTCCACCGTGCTCGGTTTGGTGGTCGCGGTCGTCTATCGATATACCCATCGCGGGATGAACTATGAGAGCGGCTTTCTCTCGACGCTCGTGCTGCTCGTTCCGATCGTGAACGTCGTCATGTTCTTCATTCAGGGTGACCTCGTGCTTTCGCTCGGACTGGTGGGCTCGCTATCGATTATCCGGTTCCGCACCCCGATCAAGGATACCCGCGATATGGTCTTTCTCTTCTGGGCAATCGCGCTCGGGCTCGGTGTCGGTACGTTGAACTGGACCGTATCGGTTTTCGCGACGCTCGTGCTCGCCCTGCTCATGGCGGCGTTCTACCTGTTCAAGTACGGGCGGCCGTTACACGCCGAGTATGTGCTGCTCGTCGGCGGAGATCGAAGCGACAGTGAACAGGAGGTTGAACGCATTGTTCGTGCCTGCGATGCGAACGTGCAGTTGCGCAATCACGAGGTCGATGGCGATAGCTGGGAGCTCACCTACGAGTTGCGATTCGCCCGCGAGAAGGAGCAGAGTGTGCGCTCGGTTGTCGGCGATCTGCAGAAGCTCGTCGGGGTGAACAAGGTGTCGCTTTTCACGCCGCAGCTTTCGTTGCCGATGTAGGGCACCGAAGTTGCCGCCGACCACGGTACACAACCGGGCTCACGGATAGACATCGACAGATAGATGGATATGAGCAGCGTATCGCGCCGAGAGCGCAAATACATCCTCGACCGCGCCGAGTACTATCGGGTACGGAACGCGGTTCGCCCCTATTTTGCCCGCGACTACTATTCGCTGCGCGAAGGAGGAGTGTACCTCGTTCGAAGCATCTATTTCGATACGCGCGACTACCGCGCCTGGTACGAGAAGGAGGACGGTGATTTCGGCCGTATCAAGTTGCGTCTTCGCTCGTATGCGGACACGCCGCAGGAGTGTGACCGGGTTTCGGTCGAGATAAAGACGAAGTTCGGAAATGCGATGTGCAAGTATACTACGCCGGTCTCGTATGCCGAGTATGCCGCCTACGAACGCGACGGCGTGTGGGAGAATAGCTCCGATCCGGTGCTGTGTGAGTTCGTGCGACTTTCGCGCGTTCGTTCGCTCGTTCCGGTCTGTCTGGTCGAGTATCGGCGTGAGGGGTTCGCCGCGCGTGACGGATCGGCTGCGCGGTTGACCTTCGACCACGGCGTCTCATCGACCCGGGCCTCGCGCCTTTTCCCCGACGCGCCGCTGCTCAAGCCGCACCGCCCGAAGAACAT
>PUOG01000371.1 GCA_003552745.1 Spirochaetaceae bacterium | reverse complement strand
GGCTGCGGGAGTAGTGAAAGAGCCTGCTGCGCGGAATGCGCCGATCGACCAACCCATCCTCTATTATCTGCTCGTACATTCGCTCGACCAGCTCGACGAAGTACGGATAGCCGACCCTCGAGCGAAAGAGCATAACGGCGATATCGGTATTGCGGGTATTCTTGTGTAGCAGGGCAGGAATGTCGTAACCGATCACCCAGTAGTTCTCGATGCGTTTCACGGTCTGTCCGGCTACCGTGATCATCGAATCGTCATCGACCCAGGTCCCGAAAAGCTCCTCCGGTGTCATGCCGAGCACCTTCAACGCCTGATAACCGCCGAGCACGAAGTCGGAACGGAACGGACTGCGGGATCGACGCTCGAACTCTTCTCGCATCTCGGGGGTAAACGAGGCGGCGCCGTGTACCGCGAAAAAGAGCTTGTGGGCGTAGTGCCGTTCGACGATGTGCTTATCGAGAATGTACTCACCCGGCAGGTTGGCCATATACACGAGGTCGAGGCCGTTGCGATACGCCGGACAGTGCTTGATCACACGCAGCAGCCGGCTCTCGATCTGGACGTTGTTCGTTTCAGGGCGCACATAGACGAAGATATCTTCGACGTCAGGGTCTTCATCGACTCCCGAATAGTCCAACAGAATTGTCGGCCGGCCTCGATCGTCGATCATACTATCAGTGTAGCGCGCCGGCGCAAACGTTGCCAGAGCGGTGGAGGCTGCGCTCGACCGCCTAATGCTTCACCAGCGCCCCTACGTCCAGCTCGCAACCGGCGCACGGCATCTCCACCCCCCAGTTTTCGAGCACCTGAGGATGCACTTCTCCGAACACGCCGATCGTCTCCCCGTTCACCCGGATCGCCGCGCGGCGCCCGGGCAGGAATCGCGCGTCGTCCGATTCGGCGAGTTGGTACTCAACGTTGAGAAAGAAGAGCAGGCCGTGCACCTGATCCCGCATCGTATTGAACGAGACGTCGGCGTCGGAGGCGAGCATTCCCAGCACATCGTCGGTGCGGGTACCGGTGACGTCGCGGTCGTCGCGTACGGCCACCTTGCCGAGCTCGAAGGTCAGATGCGGATAGACGGCGTTCGCCGAAACCGCCTCGACGCTGAGAAGCGACGGCAACACACTCGAGCGCACGAACTCGTAGTTCTCGCTCATCGGGTTGGCGATCCTGACCATGTCGGAAGTGTCGCACTCTTCACCACCTTCGATCGGCTGTGGAAGCATCCGTTCGCGGAAGTCGCGTCGCGAACCGAGATAGTTGAAAACGAACTCCTGATAGCCGAGCCCGATGAGTATTGATTTCACCTCGCGAGCGAAGCTTTCCACGGGAGCGAGACGACCGACGGTGAAGTCGTGCAGCGCCTCCGGCTCGAAGCTGCTCATGCCGCGACCGATCATGATGTCTTCGGCAATATCGACCGGGTGGAGAAAATCGTTGCGATACGGTGGTGGCACCACACGCACCGACTCGCGGCCGGACTTCTGCGGCGCACATCCCATCCGCTCGAGGGTCTCTACGACCTCTTCAGCGCCGAGTTCGACGCCGAGCCAGCGCGAAACGAATCCGGTTTCGATTTCCACCTGCCCCTGGAAGTAGAGCGGAGACGTAACGCTGCGGCCGAACGGTGTATCGTACGGGTACTCGGTTCGCACCGGCTCGATCGCAAAGCCGGCGTCGGCGAGGTCGCAGGCGACGATCGATGTTGCATGCATGAGCAGCCGGTAGTCTGTGCCGGTCATTTCTACGAAAAGATTCGAATCACCGGTTTCGACTGCGCCGATTCGGGCGCTGTTGATCACCGGCGGGAAGCTCAACGCCTCCCCTTCTCTGTCGCAGATATACGGCATACGCTCGAACTCGGCGACGATATGTCCGAACTCTCTGCCTTTCGGATGATCGGAAATCATCTGCCTCAGCGACTGCTCGCGCCCGTCTTCGCCGAGCGGGACGAAGCGGGTTTCGTCCGGGTCCGCCGCCCGGTATTGAACGGGAAGACGGATGAGGTCGCTTCGGTAGATGCCCATTGCAATGGCGCGACGCTTCTGACCGTAGTTCCAGCACAGTTTTTCCTGGGTCTGGATGATGTCGTCGAGCGTCGACTCGTCGACCGCCGGACCGCGGGCAACGAACGCACAGATATACGGGCGAACCGTCTCGAGCTTCTCATCGACCTGAATGACGTGGTCGCCGGCCTCCTGCGCGCGATCCGGTGTGCTGAAAAAATCGTAGCTCGGCTGTTTGCCGCCGCGGTAGATGCGCAGCTGCCGTCCGAGACCGGCGGTCGACCAGAGGTCGGGGCGGTTGGTATCGTTCAGCTCGATTTTGATGATGCCGTTCGCATCTTCCCACTCATCAACTTCCGCCTTCGCAACGGTCAGCTGCTCTTCGAGTGCGTCGTGTTCGAGCCGCTCCCCGATAAAGGAATCGAGGGCGGCGCGGTGCATCTCTATTTTGGGCATGGCGTTACTTCCTTCTCCGAGCGCGCACGCGCTCGAGGTCGGTCGAAAAGAGCTCGCGCAGGTCG
>PUOG01000127.1 GCA_003552745.1 Spirochaetaceae bacterium | reverse complement strand
GTACTTCCAGGAGCTTGCCGTCGGGCGATCCCGGCGCTCGATCGCCGAGCTCATGGATCTGCGTCCCGATTTCGCCCGGGTTGTCACCGGAACCGGCGTCGAGATCGTCGATCCCGAATATGTCGAGCGCGGTTCGACGATCGAAATACTTCCCGGCGACCGGGTTCCGCTCGATGGAACGATCGTCGACGGGGAGTCGAGTGTCGACACTTCCGCCCTTACCGGGGAATCGGTACCGCGCGTGGTATCGGTCGGCGATAGTGTGCTCGCAGGGTTCGTCAACGACGCCGGGCGGCTGCGAATTCGTGTCGAGCGGCCGTTCAGGGAATCATCGGTTTCGCGGATCCTCGATCTCGTCCAGCACGCGGCCGAGAAGAAAGCGCCGACCGAGCGCTTCATCTCACGCTTTGCCGGTGTATACACGCCGATCGTCGTCGCTATCGCGGCTGCGCTCGCTGTTCTGCCTCCGCTTATCACCGGCGCCGCATTTTCCGACTGGTTGTATCGGGCACTGGTGGTTCTGGTCATCTCATGCCCCTGCGCACTCGTAGTCTCGATTCCAATGGGCTATTTCGGAGGAATCGGTTGTGCATCGCGAAACCGAATTCTCGTTAAGGGAGCGAACTACCTCGATGCACTCACGGAGGTCGACACCGTTGTCTTCGACAAGACCGGAACGCTCACCCGCGGTGTTTTCGCGGTGACTGAAGTGGTACCACGGAACGGGTATGCGAGCGCAGAGCTGTTGAGGATTCTCGCGCATGCGGAGGCAAGCTCCACGCATCCGATCGCCGCGGCAGTACGGGACGCGTACGGCGAGACGATCGAAACCGACCTCGTAACGGATGTTCGTGAGGAGAAGGGGTTCGGCGTTCGCGCTATCGTCGACGGACAAGAGGTGCTTGCCGGAGGCGACCGGCTGCTGCATCGAGAGGAGATCCCGCACACCGACTGCGGTGCCGCCGATACTACTGTCTACGTGGCAGTGGACGGGGTATACGCGGGGATCGTGGTCGTTTCCGACGAGATCAAGATCGAAGCCGCGGAGGCAATTTCGTCGCTTCGCGGACTCGGTGTCTCGCGAATAGCCATGCTCACCGGCGATAATCACGAGATCGCTGCCGAGACCGCTCGCCGATTGGCGATTGACGAAGTTCACAGTCAGCTTCTGCCGGAAGAGAAGGTTGCAGCGATCGAACAGTTGCAGTCCGAGCTTCCGCCCGGACGGAAGCTTGCCTTCGCAGGCGACGGAATAAACGACGCGCCGGTACTCATGCGCGCCGACGTCGGCATCGCGATGGGTGGGCTCGGTTCGGATGCGGCGATCGAAGCGGCCGACGTGGTGCTGATGGATGACGCGGTCGATCGCGTGCCGGTCGCCCTCGAGGTCGGTCGTCGGACGCGGCGTATAATCCGTGAGAATATCGTGTTCGCCATGGCAGCGAAGGCTCTCTTTATCGCGCTCGGCGCCGTCGGAGTTGCCGGTATGTGGATGGCCGTTATCGGTGATGTCGGTGTATCGTTACTGGCGGTCCTGAACGCGACACGGACCTTGCGATTCGTGCGACCGTAACGCTGATCCGAAGCGAGACCCGGCCTATCGCTTCAGAGCGCGGTCAATGTCCGACTTGCTGAAGCCGACGAGTACTCTGCCCTTGATGTCGACGACAGGTACTCCGTATTGTCCCGATTTCTTGTGTGCTTCCTCGGCTTTTCGCGGATCCCGCGCGATGTTGTATTCCGTGAACGGGACATTATTCTCCCGGAGATACCGCTTCACCGAAGTACAGTGCGGGCAGCTCGGGGTCGTATAGACTTTGACCTTCATCGCAATACCCTCCAGAAATATTTCTATATACCAGTTACTATATATTATTGGTATCGTCAAGCGGGCTCATCCGTCGTGCGCGAAGCGAAGATAGACCCACTCCCACACATAGTACAGCACGATTCCCGACGGTATTCCGGCGAGCGCGTCGATTGCGTAGTGAATCGCCCCGTAGACCATTGAGACCGAGATGCCGGCGATCACGAGAATGATGATCAGCGCAGGCCCACGGCGTAGCGGACGCAGAAGCAGCAGCACGACGACACTCTGTCCCACGTGTGAGCTCGGAAACGCCCCGCCAACCGAGGGAATACCGAAATCGAAAAGGAAGTCGACGAAACGGGACATGACTACCCCGTCGAAAAGCTCGGCGCGAAACTCCAGCGGTCCACTCGCAGGCAGGAGTGCGAAAGCGATCACGAACGTGATGAACGAACCCATGAACACGAACGCGTATCGAGTGTACTCCTCCCGCCGCCGGAACCAGATGAAAAGCACCCCGGCGAGAAGCAGCGGAAAGTACAGCGAGTACAGGAAGTGCATGAGCTCGGCGACCACGCGTGTGGGGGCGAGTTCGTGAAACCAGAGGTGAGGATTCGAACCGAATACGAGGCGATCCCACTCGGCAACAAGTGGGTCGAAGTTCACCCCTTGTCCGTAGATGAAGTGAGCGAACGGCCCGACGTGGATATACGCGATACTTATGAACG
>PUOG01000354.1 GCA_003552745.1 Spirochaetaceae bacterium | reverse complement strand
GCTGAGACAGGTATCCCTCTTCGAAGGACTGAGTAACCACCACATCAAAATCCTCGCGAAATCGTGCACCGAGCGATCGTTCGAGAAAGACGAGTTCCTCGTTCGACAAGGCAATCCGGGCGTCGGGCTGTTTATCATCACCTCGGGGCAGGTCCGGGTGGAGAAGACTACCGAAGGCGGGAAAGAACTGTTCCTGGCAACTCACCGCGCCGGCGAGGTGGTCGGCGAGATGGCGGTGATCGACGGCGCCCCGCGCACCGCCAGCGTTGTCGCCGAAGAGCCTACTACGTGTCTCGTACTCCCGTCCTGGGCTTTCAACACATTTCTCGAGGAGCATCCCACGGTTGCACTCCATATACTTCCGGTTGTTGTCAGGCGTTTCCGGGAGACGAACGAGGCGCTGATCGGGCTGAAGCACGGCGAGTGAGCCGGGCGGCAGGACGCGCCGGGGGCCATGCGCGGTAACTGCCGCGGTCTTCGAGCCCGGCTGGACACCGGTGCCCGGCGCGACGTTCGAGCCCGGCGCCGTTGTAACCGCCGCCGTCCAGGGATTCTTCCGTCCCGTCCGCTTGCACCTCCGGCCGATTATGAACACAATCGCGGTCAATCAAGCAAACCGAAGGAGCATACTCAATGGAACGAAGCTACGTCATGCTGAAACCGGGCGCTCTCCAGCGTCGAATCGTCGGGGAGATCATCTCCCGCTTCGAGAAGAAGGGCCTGACCATTCAGGCGATGAAGATGATGAGCATCCCGAAGGAGACAGCCGAGCATCACTACGGTGAACACAAGGAGAAACCGTTTTTTGCCGATCTGATCGGCTACATTACCTCCGGACCGGTCGTGGCGATGATCGTCGCCGGCGAGGATGCGGTACGAAGCGTCCGGGCGATGTGCGGAGCCACGAAAGTCGAGGAGGCGCTACCGGGGACTATCCGAGGCGATTTCGCCGGCGCGACGACGAAGAACGTGATTCACGCCTCCGACGCAGCGGCCACCGCGGAGCGAGAGATCGGCATATTCTTCAAGGAAGAAGAGATCATCGACTACGACGCCGGCAATACGCACTGGGTCTATTGATGGCTGCCGACGGGCACAACGCCGCTTCGACTCCTACATGGGATCTTTCGAATCTCTACGGCGGATTCGATGCCGCCGACTACACGAAGCATCGCGCTGCGCTGCGCGAGAAGGCCCACGAGTTCGGCCGCGAAAGTCGGAACGACCGCAGGCGAAGCGACGAGCCGGTCGCCTGGCTCCGGACCTGCATCGACCTCATTAACGAAGTGTCCGACCTCGAGGAGAACCTCGCCTCGTACGCGTACTGCATTTACAGCTGCGACACAACCGATGCGAGGGCGCTTCGCGAGATCAACGGGATCGAGCGGGATGTGCTGCCCGCCGCTTCAGCGAGAGTTCACTTCCGAAACGGATTGCGGGCGCTCGAATCGAAGCTGGATTCGATTCTCAAGGATGATGAGGAGCTCGCCCGCTACCGTTTTGTCCTGGCCGAGGAGCTGCATCGACAGAAGCACCAGATGAGCCCGGAGGAGGAAGACCTCGCAGCAGACCTCTCACGGAGCGGAGCGGATGCGTGGTCACGCCTCCAGGATGCGATTTCCTCGACCCTGACGAGCGAGTCGAAAACGGTAGTGGAGCTTCGAAGCCTCGCGCACGATCCGGACCGGGAGGTGCGGCGGAAGGCGTACGAGCTCGAGCTCGACGCGTGGAAACGCATGGAAACGCCGATCGCTTTCGCGCTGAACGGTGTAAAGGGCACATCGGTAACCCTGAACCATCGGCGCGGCTACGCCGATGCGATCGAGGCGGCGGTCGCCGACTCGAGAATCACTCGCGACACCCTCCACACGCTCATTTCCGTCATGGAAGAAGCTCTTCCGGTATTCCGACGCTACCTGCGGGCAAAAGCGAAGCGACTCGGACTCGACCGGTTGGCCTTTTACGACCTCTTCGCTCCGGTCGGAGTCGATCGCAATCGCTGGAGCTACGGAGCTGCGCGTTCGACGATAATCGAGGTGTTCAGCAGTTTTTCCGACGAGCTCGGTGCGTTCGCCCGAAACGCCTTCGATCAAGGTTGGATCGATGCACGGCCGAGGAAGGGCAAGGTCGGTGGCGCATACTGTACCTCGCTACCGCTGGCCAGGCAAAGCCGGGTGCTCGCCAACTATGACGAAACGTTCGGAGGAGTAAGCACGCTCGCTCACGAGCTCGGACACGCATATCACCACGAAATCCTGAAAGATCACCCGGCGCTCCTGCGCGACTATCCGATGACACTCGCGGAAACCGCGTCGATATTCTGCGAACAGCTGACATTCAACCGAGCGCTCAGCGAAAGCGGAAGCGCAGCGAAGCTCGCAATCCTTGAGACCTTCTTACAGGATTGCACGCAGGTTATTGTTGATATTCTCAGTCGCTACTACTTCGAGCAGGCACTCTTCGCGCAGCGACCTAACGGTGAGCTCTCTCCCGATGATCTGAATCAGCTCATGATCGATGCGCAGCGAAAGACCTACGG
>PUOG01000173.1 GCA_003552745.1 Spirochaetaceae bacterium | reverse complement strand
GCCTTTCGGCCGGCTTGCGCCAGACGCTCTACGACGGCGGTGCGCTCACCCGCTCGCGCCGCCTGCAGCAGGCGGAGATCGCGATCGAGCGGCGCGAGCTCGAACGCCTCGAGCGTGAGGTGCGTAGCGATGCATGGCGAAGCGCGGTCGAGCTTCAGTTGAGCGAACGCCGCATGGGTGCGCGCCGCTCGGCGCTCGATGCCGCCCGCCGCGCGCTTCGCATCGCCGAGCAGCAGTTCGAGCTCGGCATCATCACCGAACGGGAGATGGTCGAGGCGCAACTTGCCCGAATCGAGCACGAGGAGAGTCTTCGCGCCGCCGGTCTCGACCTCGAGCGAGCGCGATTCGAGCTCTCCCGTCTGCTGCACTATCCGCCGGACACGGAAATCCACATCACAGACGGATTCTCCCCGGAGGTCGGCGCAGGCGCAATCGAAGCGAGCGCCGAAGAGCTCTTCTCCGAGGCGACGAGAGCAAATCCCGAGCTGCGGCGGAGACGGCTCGAGCTCGAGCGGGCACGTGAGCGCGCCCTCGAAGCCGAACATCGCTTTACTCCGCACGTTGCCGCGACCTTCGACCTATCACTCGCCGCGGGCACGCTGCCGTTGCGCGACCCGGACCTCTCGGTCGGAGTCGAAGTCAGCTGGCAGACCGACACGCCGGTTACCGCCGGCCTCAACGCCGGCGCGGCGGCGGACGGCGAGCGCCGTCGCGGAACGCGCATCGCCGTCGAGCCGCTCGAACGGCTCACTTCGGATATCGACCGCGCTTCGACCCGCCTCGAGCTTGAGCAGCACCGCAGCGGTGTCGATGAGCTCGAGTCGCAGCTGCGCTTCTCGATCGCCGAAGACCTCGCGCTCTTCGAACTGGCGGCCGACCGCCTCGACTCCGCCGGCGAGCGGCGGGAGCTCGCCGAACTGCATCTGTCCATTGTGGAAGCGGAGGCGGAGCTCGGGGCGGCACGCCCGATCGACGTGCTCGATGCCGTCCGTGCACTGCTCGAGGCGAAGCTCGGACAGCTCGAGGCCGCGTACGACGCTGCGCGCCGGCGCAGGGAGATCGAGGATCTCGTCGGGGCGCGTGAGGGGGAGATGTGAGGATGATGTCGCCTGCGCGCATGTTCGCCTGCACGAGATCGCGTTGGACACTCGCCGCCGCGGCCGTCGTCCTGCTTGCAGTCTGCGACGCGCAGGAGCCGGCAGGCGAGGAGCGGCGTTCGCACCGCGTCGAGATCGTCGAGCCGGTACGGCGGACGATCGTTGACCGGGTCGAGAGCTTCGGCTCGATCGCGGTCCGCGACAAGGCGGATGTGACCGCCGCCGTGGACGGAACGGTACGCGAGCTGCCGTTCGATGAGGGGGATGCGGTGGCAGCCGGCGATACGGTAGGTGTGCTGGAGAATGTGCAGCTCGAGGTTCGCCGGCGTCAGGCCGAGAGCGAGGTCGCGAGTGCCGTAAGCGCGGTCGCACTCGCCGAAGCACGCAGAGATGAGGCGCGCGAAGATGTCGAGCGCGAGATTCTTGCGCTCGAGCGCCGTGAGGTCGAACGCCGAGTCACCGAGTTCGAGCTCGACTACCTCGACGATCGCATCGGTGACACCGAACGGCTGCACCGCGTCGGCGGAGCCACCGAGCGGGAGCTGCGGGAGTTGCATGCACGCCGCGTGCGCGTGCGCGGCGAGTACGACGTACTTCTCAAGGCGATCGAAATCGAGTCGTTCTCGTTGTCCGACGAGGCAATCGAAGCGGCCGGCCTCGCGGTCCCCGACGACGATGAGCAGCGAGTCAGACTGCTGCAGCAACTGAATACGGCGACCGAGGCGGCGGAGCTCGCGGTTGCCGAGAGTGCGCTGGAGTCCGCGCGGGCGGAGCTCGATTCGGTCGAGCTCCTGCTCGAGGAGCTGACGGTGAGCGCACCGATCGGGGGAACGGTCGCAGCGCGTCACGTCGATGTCGGCGAGCGCGTGGACGACGGTGCGCCGATCGTTTCGATTTTCGCGTCGGACCCGGTTCACGCCGCATTGCCGGTTCGCGAATCGGAAGGCGGCGTATTGAGCCGCGGTCTCGATGCGCGCGTGGTCGTTCCGGCGGTGTCGAGTGAGAATCGCCGCGGAGAGGTCGAACGCATCGGGCCGATGGTCGATCGGCGCAGCGGCAGCGTATCGGTACGCATTCTTCTCGACAACAGCGACGGCACGTTGCGACCCGGCATGTTCGTTCGCGGCGAGATCATCTACGGCGATGAGCGCGAGGCGATAGCGGTTCCGGAATCGGCGCTCACCGATCGGGACGGCTCGACCGGAACGCTCTTCTTCGTTCGCGGCGGTCGCGCTTTCCGCCGAAAGGTCGAGATCGGGGAGGAGCTCGCCGACGGGCGGTTCGAGATATCCGACGGGCTCGCGGAGGGGGAGCTGGTCATCGACTCGCCATCACCCCTGATTCAGGAAGGGGATCAGGTTCATGAATAGTCGACCACTCGTATGTGTTATCTGCTGGGCTATAGCGCTCGTCACCGCCTGCGACCTCATCGATCTCCATCGGCTCGATGTG
>PUOG01000047.1 GCA_003552745.1 Spirochaetaceae bacterium | reverse complement strand
AGGCAGAGCATGAGCATCTGCTCGGCGAAATGTCTCCGGTTACGTCTGAGCCGAAGAGCGTGTGCGAGAACTCCACGTCTCGGAGCGATAACGAATGTGAGCAGAAAGACGGCACCAATTACCATCGCCATGGTGCCGCTCGTGGCGCTGTCGGTGTAGTAGGCGAGGGTGAAGCCGGCGATTGCCGAACCCGCCCCGATGAGCGCGGCAAGTGCGATCATCGCGTGCAGCCGGCGAGTGAGAAGGAATGCCGCTGCGGGAGGACCGACGAGCAGAGCAACGACAAGAACGGCGCCGACCGCCTCAAAAGCACCGACGATGGTAATGCTGACCAGCGTCATCAGTGAATAGTGGACGATACCGGGGCTGAACCCGCCGGAAACGCCGAATGCAGGGTCGAATGTCGTAATCTTGAGTTCCTTGTAGAAGAGGCTCACGTACACGGCATTCGCTATGAGAATCGCTCCCATTACTACGAGGGGGCGTGGTCCGAGCAGCACCTCGCCGGCATAGAGCGGCGTCGCAGCGGCGAAGTTTATGTCGCCGATGAGTATCGAATTCTCGGTGATCGGGAGTCCGGCGAAACGGCGGCTCACCAGAATGACTCCGATACTGAACAGGAGCGGATAGACGAGTCCGAGCGCGCTGTCGCCGGCGAGTGCCCGCGTCTTGCCGAGCGTTTCAACCGCGATAACGGTAAGCAGCCCGATTATGGCCGGTCCCAGCACGAGTTGCGGTGATCCCATCGGGCCGAGAACCAGAAGCCCTAAGACGAGGCCCGGCAGCATTGCATGCCCGATAGCCTCTCCCATCATGCTCATTCGCCGGAGCATAAGGAACGAACCGACGAGTGCGCAGGCGACCGCGGTCACGACGCTCGATAGAATGATGGCCGGTACCAGCGGAATCATCATCGTTGCATCCCTGCGTAGATCTTTCCGGTGAAACGCCGGCGGTTCACGGCGTTTCGCACTATGAGTGCCACGACTCCGCGACGAGGGCCGGTGAGCACGCTGAAGAGCGCGGTCGCGGAGGCGATGATGACGATAACGGGGCCGGTCGGCATCCGGCTGTACAGCGCGCTCACCACCGCGCCACCGAAACCGCTTGCCGCGCCGATCAGGGCGCTGAGCATCACCATGGAAGAGAGCCGTTTCGTCCACTGACGCGCGGCGCCCGCCGGAGCGGCGAGCAGCGCGACCATGAGTACGACACCGACACTTCGCAGCCCGAGAACGACCGCAAGCACGGTCGAGATCAGGAGCAGGGTGTCGATGAGTGTCACGCGGAACCCCACGCCCGCGGCGAAATCGGGATCAAAAACCGAAATCTTGTATTCCTTCCAGAAAAGGGCGGTGACGAACGCGACGAGTGCGGCAACAGCGAGAATCACACGAAGATCGGATCGGGTCATGAGAGCGGCCTGTCCGAACAGAAAGCCGTCGAGGCCGATTCGGCCCGGAATCGATCGGACGTTTATTATGCGAAGGAGAAAGAAGCCGCCTCCGAAGAAGAGCGACATACTGACCGCCATTGCCGTGTCGATTCGCAACGGTGTAAGTCGGACGATCGATCGGGCGAGAAGCATACTCAGCAGCCCTGCGACAAAGGCGCCCGGCAGAAGGACCGCCGCGCTGATCGAACCGACGCCGGTCCACCAGAACGACACCAGGAATGCTAACGTGATTCCGCTGAGGCTCGAATGTGCAATGACACCGCCGGAAAGGGTCTGGTGCTGAAGATATACGAACGAACCGAGAACCCCGGCGACCGCTCCTATAGTCGCGGCGCCGAGACTCACGGTCCTGAAAGTGTGACTGCCGAACAGCATCAGAACGGTTTCGGTCATTATTCCCGCATTCTCCGACGACTGTTGGCTACTTCGAATAGCGTCCGTTCGTCAACCGTTCCCGGCCAACGCATCGACGATCGTATCGATGTTGTGACGAAACGCACCGATGAACGTCGCCGTATCGCCGCTGTCGCCGAGAGCGTCGGAGTAGAGCCGTTCGGTTGAGACCGTTACGTCTCCGCCGCGGGCAGCCACCGCCTCGCGCAGCGCCTCCGGCGCCTGGTCATCGACGATCGTCTCCTGAAAGATCACTGGAACGCCGCGGTCGGCGATGAATTCGGCCAGCTCTTCAATGTCACGAATTCCCGCTTCATCCTCGGTGCTCAGCCCGAACACACCGCGGGTCTCGAATCCGTATCGATGGCCGAGATAGCCGAATGCGTCGTGTCCGGTTACCAGTACGCGACGTTCGCTGGGAATCTCTGAGACGCGATCGCGTGCGTACTCATCGAGCTCCTCGAGCTGCGCGATGTAGCTTGCCGCATTCGAGCGGTACGTCTCTTCATTGTCCGGATCGAAGGCGACGATGTGATCGGTGACGATGTCGACGGCGCTAATCCACAGGTCGAGATCGTACCACACGTGCGGATCATGCTCGCCGTGGTCGTGATCGTGGTCGTGACCGTGATCGTCGTCGTGGTCGTGGCCGTGATCGTCATCGTGGTCGTGGCCGTGATCGTCGTCGTGGTCGTGGCCGTGATCGTCGTCGT
>PUOG01000053.1 GCA_003552745.1 Spirochaetaceae bacterium | reverse complement strand
GGAGATGATCGAGGTCAATCGCGCCTACGAAGCGAATCAGCGGGTCATCCAGTCGCACGACGAGGCGACCCAGCAGCTTCTGAATACCGTGCTCCGTGCACGCTGAGGACGCGCGGCACCAGGTGCGCGCACGCTAAGGAGTAACCGAAGGTGGTCAGATCGCTATACACCGCCGCGAGCGGGATGAATGCACAGCAGTTCAACATCGATACGATTTCGAACAACCTGTCGAACGTGAATACGACCGGTTTCAAGCGGAATCGTGCCGACTTCGAAGATCTCATCTACCAGACGATCCGAACCGCCGGAACCCCGGCGACCGAGGCTACGCTGGTTCCGGTCGGCGAGCAGGTCGGTCACGGCGTGAAGGTCGCATCAACCCAGAAAATCTTCGAGCAGGGCTCCCCGCAGGAGACCGCAGTTCCCACCGATATCGCGATCGAGGGTGATGGTTTCTTCCGGGTGCTCGACTACGACGGGACCTATGGCTACACACGTGACGGCAGTTTCAAGATCGATGCGAACGGCCAGCTCGTGACCGCGCAAGGCTATCGGGTGATACCGGAGATCATCATGCCGGAGAACTTCATCCAGGACAGCCTCAACGTCACGCAGGACGGGCGTGTATTCGTGCAGGTACCGGAAATGGACGACCCGATCGAGGTGGGACAGCTCGAGCTCTATCGCTTCGTGAATCCGGCCGGATTGAACGCCGTCGGTGAGAACATGCTCAAGGAGACTTCGGCGAGCGGTCCGGCGATCGCCGGTATTCCCGGACAGGAAGGGATGGGGCGCACGCTCGGGCGCTTTCTCGAAACATCGAACGTGGAAGCGGTTACCGAAATGGTAAACATGATCGTCGCGCAGCGCGCGTACGAGATGAACTCGAAATCGATACAGACGAGCGATACGATGCTCGGTATCGCGAATCAGCTGAAACGATAGCAGCCGGGTGATGTAAGAGATGCAGGGCATTGATATGCAGAGCGATGGCGGGATGCACGGTGTCGAGCAGGCATTGAGTCGAATGCGCGCCGGCGGCACCCCGCGCCAGCCGGCCGAAAGCTCGGAAAGCGACCCGTTGCGCGAGGTGGCGCAGGAGTTCGAAGCTCTCTTCATCCAGCAGATGTTCGACGCGATGCGAAACACCGTCGACCGCGAAGACAGTCTCTTCTACGGTGGCTTCGCCGAAGAGGTCTTCGAAGACATGCTCTACGAACAGTACGCGCTCACCATGGCGCGCACGGCGAACACCGGTATTGCGGATATGATCTACGAGCAGTTCAGCGGACGGAGCGACGGTGCGGCTTCCGCCGGCGAGGCATCGGCACAGGTGCGTTCGCTGATGGACGCCTCCGCGCGGGAACGCGCCTACGACTCAGCCGGGACCCCGTTACCGTAAGCGCGGCCCGACATCCACTGTGTACACATTTCTGAAGCCATCAGATCGCCAACCGTACACAAAATAATACGAATTCGAAGGCGCAAATTCGGTGCAGTTCAGGCTCAATAATAAAGCGCTATAATAGAATGATTTATGACGTTGTCTTATATGACGAAGTCTTGGCATGTTTCTTGCATCTATAAGGGTGAGGAGAAGACCCAATGAAGACGCGAAATGATGGTGCTTCGACGCAGGAAGATACGGTAAAGGCCTACTTTGATCAGATCAAGCGAACCGCACTGCTCACCCCGGAGCGTGAGATCGAACTGTCCAAACGCATCCAGGCCGGGGAAGAGTCGGCGCGGCACGAGCTCATCGAAGCGAATCTTCGCCTCGTCGTCAAGATCGCCCGTTCCTACGTCACCAACGATGTCAGCTTCCTCGATCTCATCCAGGAAGGGAATCTCGGACTGTTGCGGGCGGCAGCCAAGTTCGATTATCGCAAGGAAGTGCGCTTCTCCACGTACGCATCGTTCTGGATCCGGCAGTCGATTACCCGTGCGATGTCCAACAAGCGCCGGATCATCCGACTGCCCCACAGGAAAGAGGACGCGTTGCGGCGCATCCAGAAAAGTTACAATGCACTCAGTCAGCGCCTCATGCGCGCTCCTACAAACGAGGAGATCGCGGAAGATGTCCACATGGACTCCGCCGAAGTTGCCGAGATCCTCAGCTGCTCCTCCTCGCCGGTGAGCCTCGACTACGAAATCAACGAGGACAACGGAACGCTGCACGATCTCTACGAGGATAACAGTTACGCTCCCGACAGCGGCGTCATGGATGCCGCGGTTCGCGAGCAGACGAGGCGGGTGCTCGACCGATTACTCGAACGCGAACGGTTGATCCTCAAGTACCGTTACGCGATCGACGGCGGGCCGCGCTACACGCTGAAACGAATTAGTGATGAGATGGGAATCTCCCCCGAGACCGTCCGCCAGATCGAGATGCGGGCGATCCGGAAACTGCGCCAGTACTCCGAAGAGCTTCGCGAGCTGGTTGCAGAGTAAACTACCTCCGTCGGCGGCCGGCCACGTCCCCCGGCCGGCCGCTTGACTCTTCTCGCTTCGCGCCGATAGAGAGTAGTGTAGATGGCGCGACAGGGAAGCGAAGAGACACCGAAAGAAAGTG
>PUOG01000313.1 GCA_003552745.1 Spirochaetaceae bacterium | reverse complement strand
GCGCTTTCGAGCAAGGGGTGACTGCTCATAGCCGACGATTATCTTCGGATTTGCGCCGCAAAAACAGGGGAGAACAACGGTTCGGACACACATCTCGTTGGGTACGCATCCGGTTGGGCACACAGTTGCCCGGCCGCCTGCTTGTGCGATATCGTATGCGCATGAGCATTCTCGGTACGATCGTCTGGCTGCTGCTCTGTTATCTCGTGGGTCGCGGGGCGCAGAACCAGAACCGGAGCTTTCTCCTCTGGTTCCTCATCTCGCTCATTACGACGCCGCTCGTAGGTTTTCTCGGAATCCTTCTGCTGCCGCGTAAGTCACCGAGCGGATACCTGGAATAGCTCACCGGGCTGATACCGCCCATCCTCCTTATCGTTAGTCCTTATCGTTTAGCTTCCGCGGTGGAGGCGGCGACCTTTCGTACCTTTCGATCGACGAGAAATCGAACTATCGCCGGCGCGAGTTCTATGAATCGAGCGAGGACGGCTGACCGGCGGTCGCAGAAAATGCGACTCTTGCCACGTCGCACCCCGCGCAGTATCGCCGCGGCTGCACGCTCCGGCGAGTGGCGGCCGGCACTACCGGCTATCGCCCGCGTCTCAGGCGGCATCGTCGCGTGGGCCGCTGCGAGCATCGGGGTGTCGACGTCGGAGGGGAAGGCGCACGCGACATGAATGCCGTGCGGCCGCAGCTCGGTGCGCAGCGTCTCGGCGAGTCCCCGTACCGCGTACTTCGGCGGTGCGTAGGCGGAGTAGCCGTACACCCCGAGAAGCGCTGCGAACGAAGAGATGAGCACGATCGTCCCTGCGCGACGTTCCATCATGGAGGGTGCCACCGCGCGCACCGGGTAGAGGGTGCCGAGGTAGTTGACGGTCATGTGCCGCTCGAACTCGGTGTTGCCGAGCTCGAGGAAGCGTCCGGCGCCGCCGATCCCCGCGCTGGTGACGAGCAGATCGCACCGGCCGCCGTCCGCGACGGCTCGCTGCACCGCGCGCTCTACTGCGAACGGGTCGCTCACATCGGCCGGTTCGGTTCGCAAATCCCCGCTACGCGAGCTCTCCGAGTCCGCCAGCGCGCTCAGTGCCGCGTCGCCGAGCGCTATGACGGTAACGCGGTAGCCGTCTCCGAGGAGTTGCCGGACGATCGCGTATCCGATTCCGCTCGAGCCGCCGGTTACGATTGCGTGCATCATCGCCGCCATATTGGCGTGCCTCGTGAACCGGGTCAAATCGTATCGGCCGCGGAAATCAGACGTTCTTCCGCCGGGTGTCATTCTCATCGCTTGTGCTTATGCATATCTACAAATATATTGGCTTGAAACTGTATATATATGAGGAGAATATGAGGATATGAGAAAGACATTGGCCGTTGTCTTGGTGGTCTTGCTCGCCGGCGCAGCGGCGTTTGCGGGCGGTCAGGCGGAGGCAGACGAGGCACCGGAGAGAATCGTAGTTGCCACGGACGCGACCTGGCCTCCGATGCAGTTCCTGAATGCGGACCACGAGATCGTGGGATTCGATATCGACTTGATCAATGCGATCGCCGAGGCGGCGGACTTCGAGGTGGAGATCCGAAACACCGCTTGGGATGGGATTTTCGCGGGGCTATCCACCGGTGAGTACGATGCGGTCATCTCGTCGGTTACGATTACCGAGGAGCGGCGACGGAATATGGATTTCTCCGATCCGTACATTAACGCCGGACAGATTCTCGTCGTTCCGGTCGGATCGACGGGAATCGAAACGCTCGACGATATGACCGGTAGAACGGTCGGTGCGCAGATCGGTACCACCGGCGCATTCGCGGTACAGGAGGTCGCCGGTGTCGAGCTCGCCACCTATGACGAAATCGGGCTCGCATTCGAGGATCTTGCCTCCGGTCGCATCGACGGTGTAGTGGCAGACACGCCGGTGGCGGCGAACTATGCGCTGCAGAACGAATCGTACGCCGAATCGCTCATGATCGTGGGCGAGCCGTTTACCGACGAGTACTACGGAATAGCGTTCCCGCAGGGACGAACCGCGCTCGTGGACATGGTGAACGAAGGGCTTGCCGCGGTTCAGGCCGACGGCACTATCGACGAGCTGACCGAAAAGTGGCTGAGATAACTCCGAAGCGGGGTGATGATGCGGCCGGCGACGTTGCGGCGTCGCCGGCGCGTCTCACCGTCAACGTCAGTGACGGCGCACTCATTCCCGACCGCGGCGAGAGGTCGTTGTTTTCGGCGTGGCGGATCTCCTTCTTCGGTGCGATCGTCCTGCTCGTAACGCTGCCGATCGTCTCTCCGTCTCCGTACCTCGAGATTCTCCGGTTCATTCCCGACGGGGTGGTGACGACATTTCAGGTGACGGTCGTCTCGATCCTCATCTCGCTGGCAATCGGTCTGATTACCGGTCTCGGGCGAATCTCTCGCAACGTGGTGCTCAATCGCATCGCCACTATCTACGTCGAGGTGATCCGTGGAATTCCGCTGCTCGTTCAGCTGTTCTACATATACTTTGCACTCGGGCAGATTGTGCAGGTTCCGCGCCTCACCGCGGCGATCCTCGCCATGTCGATTTGCTACGGCGCGTACATGGGTGAGATCTTTCGCGCCGGACTGCAGTCGGTGCCGAAGGGGCAGATGGAGGCGGCGCTCGCCCTGGGTCTGAGCCGGCGGCAGGCGTTGCGAAAGGTGATCCTGCCCCAGACGCTGCTGATTATCCTTCCGCCGGTCGGAAACGAGTTCATAGCGCTACTTAAGGATTCCTCACTCGTCTCGATCATCGCCGTCGCCGATCTGCTGCGCCGCGGGCGCGAGTTCGCGTCGGTGACGTTCGAGTACTTCGAGGCGTACACGGTGGTGGCGCTCGTCTACCTGGTGATTACGCTCTTTCTCTCCAAAATCGTCTCGTATCTCGAGGCATGGGTACAGAAACGTGGCGTACAATAGCGATACCCGCGTCTGTATCCGCGGCGCACGAAAACAGTTCGGAGCCTCCGGGGAGATCGTCGCATTGAACGGCGTAGATCTCGACGTCTATCCCGGCGAGGTAGTGCTCATCATCGGCCCGTCGGGTAGCGGCAAGAGCACGCTGCTTCGCTCCATAAACCGGCTCGAGACGCTGAGCGCCGGCGACATCTGGGTCGACGGGGCACGAGTTACCGACCCAGCGGTCGACATTCGCAAGATTCGTGAAGATGTCGGCATGGTCTTCCAGGCGTTCAATCTCTTTCCGCACCTGAGTGCGCTGCAGAACCTGACGATGGCGCCGCGAACGGTCAAACGGCGCGAGAAAGCGGCGGCCGACCGCGATGCCCGGCGGCTGCTGGAACGAGTCGGACTAAGTGACAAGGAAGATGCGCGACCGGACCAGCTCTCCGGTGGTCAGCAGCAGCGCGTTGCGATCGCCCGAGCGCTCGCGATGAATCCGAAGGTCATGCTTTTCGATGAGCCGACCTCCGCGCTCGATCCGGAGATGATCAAGGAGGTGCTCGATGTCATGCTCGACCTGGCAAAGGAGGGCATGACGATGATCGTCGTCTCGCACGAGATGGGATTCGCCCGCGCGGCCGCCGATAAAGTGGTCTTCATGGACGAGGGGGAAGTGGTGGAGGTCGGGGCTCCGGCCGAGCTCTTCGATTCGGCGGTCGAGGAGCGGACGCAGCGCTTTCTCGATCACATCCTGTAGGCGAGGTCTCAGAAATAGATACCACTAATCCTGCCGGCCAATCGACCTGAGAGCGGCTTTGCCGAGCGCACGATCATGGTAGGCTTGCCGGGCCATGACGGGACGAGGCCTCGAAAGAGACGCTCGATTAAGATTCGGGTGTTCTGGATTATCACGTTTCTCGGTTGTATCGTTCCGGTCGTATTTGCGCTGATTATCGCCGCGCTTGTGGTTCGCACCACAAGCGCCCGGGTAGCGCAGGTGCTGCGGCTGGAAACCTCGCGTACGAGCAGCCGATGTCGTACAGTGCAATCGCTGATAGGGTGAACGTCGCCTCGCGGTTCGACGAGGCGACGGCAGCGTATCACCGACCGGGATGAAGCTCCTGGAACACGAACCGTTCGCGCTCCTCGACGTGTCCGAGCGTGTGAGGGACCGGTCGCTCGAAGAAGGGAGCGTCCCCTACGAAGGTGTGGAACTCGCCGTTTTCTCCGCACGGGTCGACACCGTCGGGGAGCTCGGCGAGCATGGTGCGATCGAACGGGCGCCCGATGAACGACTTGTCGAGCTGTTCGGTGTCGACGCAAACGATATGGGCCCGGAAACCGAGCTCTATAAAGCGATGAGCGAGCGCCCGAGTATCCGAACCCCACAGCGGGAAGATTCCGTCGAGCGCCACCTCCGCGAGGCGCTCTTCCCGATACGCTCGCACATCCTCGAGAAAGAGATCGCCGTAGGCGACCCCGGCGATTCCCGCTTCGACCGCCTTCCGCATCGCGTCGCCCATAATGCGGCTGTACTCCTCCATCGGGCACGGAGCGGGAATTCCCACCTCGACGAGGGGGAGGCCGGCGGCGGCCGCCTGCGCGCGAAGGAGCTCGCGCCGGACACCGTGCATCGAAGCGCGATCGTACTCATCGGTAAAGGTCGTGAGCAGGTGCGTGACGCGATAGCGCGGGTCGGCGCGCAGGGTGTGCAGCGCGAGCGAGCAATCTTTACCGCCGCTCCAGGCGAGGTATATCGGGAGCGCGCCGGAGTGAGAGACATTCGCCATACTATCGCTCCCTGCCGGCGCTTGTGGTCGACTGCCCGCGCCCGCCGACTTCGAGCGGTACGGCGTAGCGCGCATCGGGCGTACCGAAGATCTCGGGCCGGACGATCGAGGCAAAGGTTTCCAGGGTCCGCAGGACACCGGGGCCGTAGCGGCTGCACAGACTGCCGTCGGCAATCCAGCACCGGGCGCCGGAGAGCACACGCCGTGCGTCGCCGGCACGATCCGCGAGGCGCATCCACTCCTCCCGAATTCGGTCGATGTTCCAACCGCACGGCATCATTATAACAATCTCCGGCGCAAATTCGCGCACGTCATCCCAGGTGGTGACTCCGCCGCGGTGTGCCACCGACCCACCGGCGGCTGACGAGCTCTTCGATTTCCCGGCTCCCCGCGTCCTGCCGGACGAACGTCGTGGCAACGCGGGGCAAATCGTCTACGCCGTGGCACTGATCGGTTACCGCTACGAGGTCGTCGCGAAGGCCGATGGCGAGAGCGACATCGGTGGCGCTCGGTGATAGTGAACATATGCGCATAGAGACTCCTGTTATACTCCGATGATATCGACGCGAGGTGGTCCGGAATCCGAGTGCACGATTCGGTTACTAACGCCGAAGACCTCCTCCACGCGCTCTTCGGTGAGAACCGAGTCGGTATCTCCGGATGCGACCACGCGCCCCCCGCTGAGCGCGGCGACGCTGTGGCAGTAGCGCAGCGCCCACGTCAGATCGTGCAGCGCCATAACGACGGTCAGGCCGCACTCCTCCTGTATGTGCCGGATGAGTTGCAGCAGCTCGATCTGATAGCGGACATCGAGGTGGGCGGTCGGCTCGTCGAGAAAGAGTAACCGCGGCTGCTGAGCGAGCGCACGTGCGAGGAAAACACGACGCAGCTCGCCGCCGGAGAGCTCGGTGGCGATCCGGTCGGCGAACGCCGTGGTGCCGGTGGACTCCATCGCGTCGTCGACCGCTGCGCGGTCGGCTTCCGAAAGCGGTGCGAGGCGGCGGCGGTAGGCGTAGCGGCCCATTGTGACGACTTCGCGTGCACGAAAGCCGAATCCGACCTGCGGATGCTGGCTGAGAAAGGCGACGCGCCGCGCACGCGCCCGTTCGGAGAGACGGTGAATGTCGGTGCCTTCGAGCAGGACGCGTCCTTCGCTCGGAGGTACAAGCGCCGCGGCGACACGAAGCAGCGTCGTTTTGCCGGCGCCGTTCGGCCCGATTACGCCGTACGTCTCGCCCGCGCGCACCGAGACGTTCACATCATCCAGAATCCGATGCTTCCCGATAGCGAAGCTCACCCCATCAATCTGCAACATGCATTCAGCTCCATCGAACGAGATTGCGGCGGCGTGCCAGGAGATAGAGAAAGAACGGCACTCCGAAGATGGCGGTCACGATGCCGGTGCGAAGCTCCACGGGACTGAAGATCGTACGGGCGATGAGATCGCTGAGGATGAGAAACGAGGCGCCGGCGAGCGCGGAGGCGGGAAGCAGTCTGCGATGGTCGGGGCCGACGAGCAGCCGTACGATATGCGGGGTGATGAGCCCGACGAAGCCGATCATTCCGGACACCGAGATCGCCGCACCGGTCGTCAGAGAGACGAGGGCGAGCACCGCCGCTTTAGTCCGCTCGACCGGGACACCCATCGAGCGTGCCTCATCTTCGCCCGACATGAGGGCGTTGAGGTCGCCGGCAAAGTACCACAAGGCGGCGCAGCCTGCGATCACGAACGGGAGAACCGCTGCGACGTGGTCCCACCGTCTGCCGGTGAGGTGGCCCATGAGCCAGTAGACGATCTGCCGCAGCAGACCGTCCTCGACGAAGTGATAGAGGATCGCAATGACGGCGCTGAAGAACGCGCTCACCGCGATTCCGGCGAGCAGGAGCGTCGCCATGTCGGTTCGCCCACCGCGGGTTGCGAGGACGTACACGATAGCTGCGGCGAAGAGCGCTCCGGCGAAGGCCGCCGCCGGCACGAGCCAGATGTGCAGGAAGTGCCAGCCGAGGAACATCGCCACCACCGCGCCGAGCGACGCGCCGGAGGAAACACCGGCGAGACCGGGCGAGGCGAGCGGGTTCTTGAACAGCCCCTGCATCGCCGCGCCGCTGGTCGAGAGCGCGGCGCCGACGAGGCCGGCGACCACTATCCGAGGCAAACGGACGTTCCAGACGATCTGCGCCTGTGGGCTCGGAAGCTCCACCGGAAGACGAAGTGCTCGGACCGCGATGATGCGCACCGTGTCGAAATACGCTACACCGACCGTCCCGATCGAGGCGGCAAGGGCGGTGGCGGCGAGCAGCGAGAGGCCGAGCACAACGAACACCAGCCGCTGTGTCGCGCGTTCGCTCCGGGTTGAGCTGACGACCGATGCAGGAGCCGGCTTGCCGGCGGCGCCGGCGAGGCCCCGGCGTGCCGCGATCGAGTCGCCTCGCACGGTCGGCTCGGCGACGGATGATCTACTCATGACTCACCGAACGCCTCGGGGTGCAGGATCTGCGCCAGCGATTCGATCGCCCGGATATAGTGGTGATTCAACGCCTCTGCATGGTCGATCGAGTACACGCGTCCCTCGCGCACTGCCGGAACATCCTGCAGTACCGGGTCGTTCCTGATCTCCTCGGCGTACTCCGGCTCGGACGCGGTCACGATCACCTCCGGATCGAACGCGATGATCGCCTCCTCGTTCACCTCCTGCCAGCCCTGAAGGCCGCCGTCGGCGGCAAGGTTTCGGCCCCCGGCCATCTCGATGACATCGTGAAACGAGGTGTCGGATCCGGCGGCAGTTCCCCAGCTGTTGAGCGCGAGCACCGCCGGACGCGAGCGCCCGTCGATCGCCTCGGCGATCCGCTCGTAGCTGTCGTGGAAGTCGGCAACGAGCTGCTCCGCGGCGCCGTCCTCGCCGGTTATTTCGCCGATGCGGGTAATATTCTCCATTGCGTCGTCGACGCCGTCGAAGGCGGTGAACGTATACACCTTGATGCCGAGGTCGCGCAGCTGCTCGACCGCGTCCTGATCGCTCCAGACTGCGACAAGGACGATATCCGGTTCGGCGCCGAGTATAAGCTCCGGATCGAGCTGCTCGATCTGAACCATATGATCGCCGATCTTATCGTCGACATATGACCAGTCGGGGTCGGCGGCATACGTTGTGACGCCGACGACGCGAGCCGGATCGACGAGCGAGAGCACGATATTGTCCATCGCCAGACCGGCGGAAAAGATGCGCTGCGGCGGCTCTTCGAGCTCGATCTCGACTCCCAGGCCGTCTTCGACGGTTCGAGGGAACGCCGAAAGCAGCATCGGCGTCACCACGGCGAGTACGGCCGCGAGTGTAACGATCCTCAGTATAAAACGAGAGCGCGTCGGGCCGACCGGTCGGTCGGAACACAAAGCAGAAAACATGGGCAGTAACCTCCGATATGGTATTCAGGAGGCCCGCATTTCGGAAAACCGTGGCAGGGGAACTGAACACGGCGGCAGGTGCTGCGCCGGGTTGCGCAGTCGGAGCACGCTCCGGTCGCCAATGTGTTCCCGCGCCGGCCTTTCCCACGAAGGCGAGCACGTCCGTCGACACAGGCAGGTTTCCTGGCTTCCGGCGCCGTAACGGATGCGTTCTTCCCGCGCTGGACGCGCAGTGACCGCACCCGGCTTCATGCCGGTAACAGTGGCGGGGCCGCTCGGGATTCACACCCGATTCCCTTTTACCCTTGCCGGAGAACTCCCCGGCAGAGGCACCTGAGTCGTGCCGCCGCTCCACCGTTGTCCCGGTGATGCGGCGACTTCGCAGAGGGTAGCAGGGTGGTCGGAATGTGGCAAGGGTGCGTGTCGAGCGGGTGCCCTTTCGAGCGGCCGGGTGTGTCGCGGCGTGCCGCCCGGCCGTGCACGCCGGGCGGCGGGGTTTGCCCTGCGTGTCGCCCGGCCGAGCGCGCCCTGCGGCGGGGGCCCGCCTGCGCACTCACGGGGGTTCGTGCTTGTGAAAGCGCGCCCGACCCCGTACGATGACCGCCGGCTGGAGGTCGGCAACCGATGGAACGAGCGACGCAGGGACGCGACTATCACATTCACCTCGCCGCGATCGTATTCACCGACATCGTCGGCTATTCACGGATGATGGAGGATGATGCCGACCGCACGATTGCCGTGCTCGAACGTCATAACGCGATCGTGTTGCCGCTTGTCGAGCAGAACGGCGGCGAAGTAATCGATGCAATCGGTGACGGGCTTTTTCTTCTTTTCCCGTCGGTGCGCGCAGCGGTCGATTTCTCCCTCGCGGTGCAACGAACGGTGGCCGAGCACGATTCCGCCGCCGCCGGCGGTGACCGCTTTCTGCTGCGAATCGGGATTCATATCGGCGAGGTGCGCCGGAAAGACGGCAAGGCATTCGGGAATGGCGTGAACATTGCCGCTCGGATCCAGCCGTTTGCCCGCCCCGGCGGTGTGTGCATCAGCGACGATGCGGTGCGCCAGCTCTCCGCTCCACGCCAGGTTGATCTGCATTCGATCGGAACGCCCGAGCTGAAAAACATCTCGCGGCGGATCGAGCTCCATCAGATTATCACCGGGAACGAGGTCGAGGCCGATGCCGCCGATTCCGGTGTTCACGGCGAGCTCGACGCGATAAAGCAGCAAATCCTTGAAGAGCGGGCGAAAATGGCTCGCCGTCGCGACGAACGTGCGCGGAATCCCCGTGAATCGCTCGAGCAGCGGATCGAAGGCAGCGTGTATGCGTTCGTCGAACGGACGATGGACACCGCGCTCCGGAAGTTCGACGAGATGCCGGAAGAGAAGAAGGCCCGTATGAGCGAGAAGCTCGAGAGCGAGGGGAGAGTGCGAGGTGGCGGGCGGAACGTCGTTATTGACCTCGGCTCCTCCGACACGCGTTCGAAGGTCTCGGTGCGGAACGACGGCAGGCGCGGTGGTTCCGATATCGGTTTCGGTGCGGCGGTCGCCGCCGGGTTCGGTTTCGGCCACTTTTTCCTCGGTTACGGGTGGATGCTCTGGCCTTTTCTTCTGCTCGGCATTCTCCCGCTCGGGTCGGGGCTCGCGAAGTGGTGGAAGCGTCGTGCGCACGATGCACGTGCCCGCCGGCAGCGATCGGCGGAACTCGAACGAGCGTTGCTGCAGAGTGCGCGTGAGCTCGGAGGCCGGTTGACCGTCGTTCAGGCGGCCTCACTGACTCATCGGCCGCTCGACGAAGTGCAGGAAGCGCTCGAGAGCATGACCGCCAAGGGCTACGTCGTACAGAACGTTCGCGACTCCGGCGTAGTGGAGTTCGAGTTTCCGTCGCTCGCGGGGGAGTAGGGCCGCGGGGAGTCGGGACGAACACGGCCGGCTACGAAGCTCGGCCGCCGCCTACCATGCCGCTTCGAGTATTCCGGCGATCGCCTCTCGCGTCAGCTCCCTCGGATTCGTCAGCAGTGCCCCGTCGAGCCACGCTTTCTCCACGATCCGTGGGATCGACTCCCGGTCGACACCGCTCTCACGTAGTCGCATCGGCAACGCACATGTCTCGTGGAGGCGAAGCTGCAACGCTTCGATCTCGTCGATAAGTGCGACCGCGGTCATCTCCGCCGTTCCGCCGGCTCCGGCGAGCAGTTGCGCGAGCTCGGCGTAATCGCGTTCGGCCACCGGAGTGTTGTAGCGCAACACGTGCGGCAGGAGCATACTCATCACCTCACCGTGCGGTAGACCGCAGACGGCGCCGACCGAATGTCCGATCGCGTGAACCCCGCCGACCATCGAATTGGAGAACGCCGCGCCGGCGGCGAACGAGGCGTTCGCCATTGCAAGCCGCGCCTCGGCATCCGAACCGTTCGTTACCGATCGCATAAGATAACCGGAAATCAGCGCTATCGCAGCGGCCGCGTGTGCCCGGCTGAGCGGATTCTTCTGCCTGCCGCTGTACGCTTCCACCGCGTGAACGAGTGCATCCATGCCCGTTGCCGCGGTTACCCGCGGCGGCAGTGTCACGGTCATCTCCGGGTCGAGAATCGCCGTGTGCGGTGTCATGAGGTAGGAGATGAACTCGCGCTTGATCTGCTCGTGGCGGTCGGCGAGAACCGCCACGAGGGTTGTCTCGCTGCCGGAGCCCGCGGTAGTTGGAATCGCGATGAACGGACGCATCCGTCCCGCGATCCGATCGAATCCCATAAGCTGCCGGATACTCGGCGAAGCGGTACTCACCACCATGTTCACCCCCTTCGCGGTGTCGAGAACGGAGCCGCCTCCGACGGCAAGGAGACAGTCGCACTCCTTCTCGCTGTAGTGCCGGGCGGCGGTATCGACACTCTCCATTGGTGCGTCTGCCGGGACATCGGTAAAGAGTGTAGCCGGCGTAATCCCGCCTTCGCGCAGGGCGAGCGCGACCTTGTCGATATGCCCGAGCGACTCGAGGGTCGGATCGCTTACGATCATCGGTCGAGTGGCGGCAAACAGCGACAGCTCGTGAGCCAGGTGGGCGAGCGCATTGTGCCCGGAGATGAGCTTGGTGGCATTCTGGAATACATAGAGCTCGGGCAGATTCATGCATTGCTCCCGCCGGCCGCTCTGCGGGGCCGCGAAAAAGGCAGCAACACGCGTTGGATGCGCGCGAACCCCCGTGTAAGCGGGAGAACACGCATGAGGTCGCCGCGCACGACGAAGCCATGTTCGAGATAGACCTGGTCGGTCGACTTCCGGCCGGTAAGTACCGGCCATGCGATTCGTATCGACTTGAACACGATCTCGAAGTAGGCCGCGCCTGCGGCTCGATGGTCGCGGCCGGATGCCCGGTGACCCCGGGCGAGTCGGAATCGTGAACCGGCCTTGCGAAGCAGGAGCGGGCGGCCTCCAGGGTAGGCGGAGAGCGAGACGGTTGTCCCGTGCGGGTAGATCGACCATTCGTGGGCTAGCGCAACTTGCGCACCCAAGCGGGTGAAAATCCCAATTCTGGGTGGTTCGGGCCCGGGGCCGCTTCTGTAAGTGTCGGTGGGAACGGCACTTGGAATTTAGGGGTGTGATGTTTTCGCCGGTGTAGTGACGACTTGCTACTGTACATATTGACAGGCTGTCCGTACCATGGTAGGGTGAAGCTGCGATGTACATTGTGCCCTCACGGCGTACCAGAGGCGGGAAAACCTACACCTACTACAACCTCGTCGAAGGGGTTCGCACGGCGAAAGGCCCACGCCACCGGGTAGTGCTTTCGCTCGGGAAGCTGGAAGGTGTAGCGCCGCAGCGCATCAAGCTGTTAAGCCGCATCATCGACCAGAAGCTCAGCGGACAGATCCGGCTGCTCTCACCGGAGGCCGAGGATCCGTTTCTCCAGCGGGAGGCCGATCGCATCGTCGAGCTGGTGATCCGCAAGCAGGCGAGCTC
>PUOG01000061.1 GCA_003552745.1 Spirochaetaceae bacterium | reverse complement strand
CCCCCCCGCCTTCCCCACCTCGATCCGAACGTGCTACTGTGGAAATTCCTACATCATTCCGCACGGTCGACCGACATACCTGACCGCTGCGGGGGAGGCCAGTCAACAACATGTCAGATTTCAAGGTTAAGCCGCCGAATCTGCCGTTCAAGGTAACGCCGGGTCGCATAATCGCGATTGTCGTCGCCCTTTTGGTAATCGTCGGCGCAACAACGACCTTCTTTATGGTCGATCAGACCGAGCAGGCGGTTGTGCTGCGCTTCGGACAGTACAGCCGCACCGCCGGCCCGGGGCTGCAAACGAAGCTGCCGTTCGGCATCGAAACAAACCACAACGTACCGGTGCAACAGGTGCAGACGAAAACGTTCGGTTTCCGTACCGAGGCACCCGGCGTCTCGGGGCAACGGACGCAATACGCCGCAACGAACTTCCCGGAAGAGAGCGTGATGCTCACCGGCGATCTGAATATCGTCGACGTGGAGTGGATCATACAGTACCGGATCAACGAACCGCGTAACTGGCTGTTCAATGTACAGGATCGCGAGAAGACGATTCGCGACATCTCGCAGAGCGTCATTAACCAGCTCGTCGGCGATCGATCCATATTCGATGTGCTCGGCGCCGGGCGCGGACGGATCGAGACCGAAGGGCTCGCGCAGATGAACGAGGTGTTCGACTCCTATAAGCTCGGGGTCAATGTTACACAGGTGCGGCTGCAGAATATCGTTCCGCCGGCAGGTCGTGTCCAGGATGCGTTCGAAGACGTGAACCGCGCGGTACAGGACATGAACCGTCTGATTAACGAGGGACGCGAGCAGTACAACCGCGAAATTCCGCGAGTCCGCGGGCAGGCCGAGCGGCTGATCGAGGAGGCGCACGGCTATCGCGCCCGTCGAGTAAACGAGGCCGAGGGTGCGGCGTCCCGATTCACCTCGGTGTTCGAGGCGTACAGCGAGGCGCCGCAGATCACACGCAACCGCCTCTATATCGAGACAATGGAGCAGGTGTTCAACAACGAAGCCGGGGTTACACTCATCGACCGTAACCTCCAGAATGTGCTGCCGTTCCTCAATCTCGGTGACGGCGGGCTCGGCATCGCGCCGGCAGGGGGCTCCGAATGACCAAATCGATGAAACGATTGACGACAATAGGCGCGGTAATCGTCGTGCTTCTCATCGCGTTCTTCATGGCCGGCCCGTTCTATACGGTCGACGAAGGAGAACAGGCGGTGGTCGTACGCTTCGGCGAAATCGTCGATGTGCATCGCGACGCCGGGCTCAAAATCCGCACGCCGTTCATCGACAACGTGGTGCGATTTTCCAGGCGAATCCAGAGCTGGGACGGCGAGCCGAACCGCGTTCCCACCAGCGAGAATCAGTTTATCTGGGTGGATGTTACCGCGCGCTGGAGAATCGACGAGCCGGCACAGTTCTACGCGCGGCTGAGTAACGAAGCCGCGGCGATCGTGCGACTCGACGACCTGATCGACAGCGCGGTGCGTACGGTGGTCTCGGCGAATCCGCTCGACGAGGCGGTTCGGTCCACGAACCTCATACGCGAGGTTGCAGTGGATCCGGAGGCTCTGCCGGAAACGGAAATCGACGAAGAGGAAGCCGCCGAGATGGAGGAGCTGCAGGATCTCATCCAGACCGATATCCAGCAGGATCCCATCGACAAGGGGCGGCGTGACCTGGCCGACGAGATGTTCGACAGCGTCGCCGACGATATCGCCGATTTCGGCATAACGCTGCTCGACGTGGTAATCCGCCAGATCCGGTACTCCGACGAGCTGACCGAGAGCGTCTACGACCGCATGGTCAGCGAACGGAACCAGGTCGCCCAGTTCTACCGGGCATTCGGCGAGGGACAGCGCGAGCGTATTCTCGGGCAGATCGACCAGGAACGGAATACGATCCTCTCGGGCGCCGAAGCGCGCGCCCAAGAGATTCGCGGTGAAGCCGATCGCGACGCCCAACGGATTATCTCGAGCGCCTACGGTCAGGCGACCGACGGCTTCGACGAGTTCTGGCTCTGGACGCGCAGCTATCCCGAGACGTTCGGCAATATGCGGGCAACGTTAACGACCGACAACGACTACTTCCGCTTCCTGCACAATCAGGGCGGACAGTAGAAGGCATATAGACCGGCGGCGGTTGTGCCGATTATGCTAAGAGTGATGGCACTTTTTCGCGGGCACACTGTCGCCGGATCAACCCGACCGGTTGTCGCAAGGCTGTTTTCGACGGCGGTTGCGGCGACCCTCGTTATTGCCCCGCTTGCAGCCGGTGAGCGAGGCAGTTCTCCGATCAGCGGCATCGAAGCGGCAATCGACGGAGAGCGCGTGCGCGTGGACGTAACCGTCGATAGCGAATCGGCCGAACTCGTTGCGTTTCGAAACATCGACCCGATAACCTCGAGCACCTCACTCGCCGAAGCGGTCGAGGTCGCGCGCCTGACCCCCGGCCAGGTATACTTTTTCGACGATCCCCCACCGGGGGTACCGACCTACTACGCCGTTCTCACCGCGGAGATGCTCAACGACGGTGAACCGCAATTTGTCGAGAAGGCAAACGTAACCGCCACGGCGCTGCGGCTACCGATCGATCGGCCGTTCGCAGGCATCGGTGATCCGGAAGATGCCGCGCGTCCGGTCCGCACCCGGCCGCTTCCGACACTCAACCCCGAACGAAGCGCAATCACCGGCGAGCGATTGCCACCGCCGGCTCTCCCCACTCCGTCTCGAGTCCCGGTGGATGAGGAGACTCACGCAGCGATCGAGCGACTCCGCTCAGCCGCTCCCGCGGATACCGACGCCCGACCTGAGCCCCACATCCTCGACACCGAGCGCAGACCGGAGGATCTGACCGCAGGCGTAGACCACACAATGCAGCAGATCGTTCTGACCGCGTTCGAACGTGAACGCTGGCGTGAGGCAGGTGAGCACCTCGAGCAACTTCTCTCACTTCCGCTGACGGCGGAACAAAACTCGAGAGTGTACTTCTATCTCGGTCAGGCCCACTTCAATCTCGGCAATTACCGGCGCGCGGTAATGTTCATGTTGCAGTCATCGGAGGAGCTTTACTCGGAAAGCCGCGTCTGGATCGAGGCGGCGCTTGGCCGGCTCGCTACCCGCCGTTAATCCGCAGGTCGAGGTACACTTCGCGGCTTTCATCCGGATCAAGTTCGATAAGCCACCGGGGCAGGAGGCATGAGCTCTGATAGGCGCGAACGATCGCCCCGTCTCCGAGTGAGTCGGTTCGTACCGGCAGACTCCAGCACTCGGTCGGATCGAAAACCGAGAGCGTCACATCGAGCTGGTTTCTCAGGTCCTCGAACACGACGGTTCCCGCGTTAACGAACGTCTGCATTTCCGGGCCGACCTCGCTGATGGTCGCCTCGGAGTCGTTCTTCTCGACCTCGTCGTACCCTTCGTACTGCGGGATTCGACGCGCCATGTTCTTGAGCGCACTCGCGGCATCGGTCTCCGGGCGGACGTGAACGCGAAGCGCGTCGACATCGTCGGATGCGAACGCAAGGTTGACCTCGCATCCGTACAGACACTTGAGACGGTGCGGCCCGCGATTCGTCAGGCGTACTCGAACACTCACCCGCGTGCGATCGAAACGATACTGCTTTTCGAGCAGAACACGACCTCCATCGCTCAGGTCGCACTCGACGCTCAGCGGTAGTAACGAGCCGCTTCGATCGAAGTCTCCGCTGGTGTAGACCTCGTCGTGAAACGGCGCGAGCTCGGTGTGCCGGCCTGCATCAAACTGATCGATGGTATCGGATTGCGGCATGAGATGATCGATGAATGCCTTGCGCCAGTAGGAGTCGCAACGCGGCTCGACCTCGAACTCATCGTGATAGCGCTCACGCACCCTCGTCATCGTGTCGAGGTAGTTCCACGGCCGAGCAAGATAGTCGAGCTCGAAGAGCGCACCCGACTGTCGGTGGACGTACGCGTTCATCTCCTGACCCTGATAGAGAAACTCATCGATTCCGTCCATATCGAAATCGACCTTCACGATCGAAGGAATGAAGATGCCCTTCTCGCGGGTGACCTTTTCGGCTTCGATCAGCGCACTGTAGGCAGCTTTGCGCAAATTGTTCTGATAGATGCCGCCGGGTGGGCCGTGCCAGTACGCGCGGTGGCACTGTCCGCGCCATAACTCGTGACGCGCGGCCTGCTTTCGATACTTGTCACCGCGAATCTGATTCACGAGCACGCATGTGTACTGCATCTTTGAGTACAGCAGGTTGCTCTCGATGTAACGGGTCAGGAAGTGTCTGAAGTAACCACCGGCGAAGAAACCGTTTCGCGCACTCGAGGAATCGAGACACTGCTTGAGACCGAGGAGGTCGCGCTGCCGTTCCGGATCCAGCGTCCAGACCATCATCTCTTCGTACGAGGTGGACGGGAAATAGCAGCGTTGCCGGGGGATGGTCCGCCGAGACTGCCGCCACGGCGTTGTCAGGTGGATCCAGTCGGAATTGTCGCTGAGAAGCTTGAGGAAGCGCTCGAGCCAACGGTCGTCGTAACTGCCTTTCGGTTCCTCGGCACCGTAGCGCGAACCATCGAAAACGAGCGAGACGACCGAGTCCGGCTGTTCCTCGGCGATCCGAGCGAGCTCCTCGATCATGACCGCCGGATCCTCCACCCCGACTTTCGACAGAAGCGAAGCGCTCAGCGAAAACACGAGCACCGTCTTCCCCTGATCCTCGGTTAGACACGGGTACCCGAGTCGGCCGTGCGGCACGCCACCGGCGACCAGATTGTAGTCGTCAAGAAAGATGTACTCGATACCGCTGTTACGAAGCGTACTCGCGATCGACGGCTCCCACACGTGTTCGGTGATCCAGGCCCCCCGCGGCCGACGCCCGAACCGCTGTCGTATGAAGGTCGTCAGGCTTTCGATCTGCCCGAGCCGATCTTTCGAGGGGATGAGGCTGAACACCGGATCGTAGAACGCTCCGCCGATGAGTTCGACCTGCCGCCGTTGCACCATCTCTCCGAGCACATCGGTGAACTCGGAGTGCATCGAGTCAAGCCATGAAAGCATCGTACCGGAGAAGTGTAAGGTGAGCGGGACATCGGGCGTATTGTACAGCACTCGCAAGAACGGCTTATACGACCGTTGGTACACGCGCTCGAATACGTGTGTCGCTGTACCTACCGGAAGCGTATTAGTCGTGCCGAAGATCAAGTTGACCGAATCCACGCCTTGAGTTCCCTGGTCGTGACTGCCCTATACATCATCGTTAATTTCGAATGAACGCGAAAAGCCGGCGGCGTGGCACGTCCCCCTAACCGTCCAAACCGAGGAATCAGAGTACCACCATGCTCAGTGAACCTGCAACCGGGTAACGGCGGAAAGCGCTATCGCAGCACCGCCAATCATTGCGACGGAAACTATGAGTCCGCGCAAACGTCCAGGCCGCGGAGGCTCTCGTTCCACCTCTCGCAGTGTGATTGGAGCACGCCCCGCCGATTGCGCCAGAAGCCGCGCAACCGGGAGACCGTCCGGGCCGATTGCCGATGCGAGCCAGCGGTCGTTGAAGTGGATAACTGTGTCCTCTTCGACGTCTGTCCGCCCTACGGCGGAGTGGTCCGAGGTAGGGCGGAACACGCGCTCGTCGTAGCGTGGCGGCTTGTAGTCGCGACCCCAGGCGAGGGCGTGCTGATACGCTACGTGGGCCAGCACCGATCCGAAATGCGGAATCTCCGGTTCGGGGTCCCTCTCCCAATCGGCCCGAGCTCTGCTGTAGAGGCGGCGGGCATCGCTCGACGTGAGCTCCGTGTTGCCCGTCAAATCAGGCATACCGGCGGAGTCCGCGGTTGTGTGCCTGCCTTCCGGCGCAGGAACTTCGATTCGCGGATGCCGCACTTCCGAAGCAATCCGCGCGCCGGTGCCTGAGGCGACCGAAGCAGCAAGTATCGCAACGATCGCACAGCAGAGAACGGGAACGAAAAACGCATCGCGCCCGCGGCTGAATAGACGACTCCAGACACCCACGGCCGTCACTCGAAGGCTTTCGCGGTCACGCCGTACCCCGAAAACCGCGAGCGAGAGCGCTGCCAATGCGGAGAGCAATCCGGCAAACGCCGTGACATAGGCGGGCCACATGGGATCGTCGCTCGACTCCACCCGGTGGAGCGCGCCGCTCTGATCCACGGCGGCGACGTCCTCCGCCCCTACCCCCGCCGCACCGATCCTCGAACCGTACTGAGTCAACCAATCGACCGCGTCACCGGTGTGGTTGCGGACGTACACCACCTGTGCCGGTACTCCGTCCCACCGCGCATCGAAAAGCGCATCTACACGGCGGATGAACCGATCGTTCCGCGGATCACGGTTCAGCAGACGATCGTTCGCCCTCGGGCTGCGAACGCGCTCAACGGTGTCGATTGTGGTAATCTTTACCGTTACCGAGGAACGGGAAATCGCCGGCTCGACACCAGCGTCAACAAGTGTCTCCACAACCGTGAGATCGTCCGCCTCGGCGGGAAGCACGATCTGTAACCAACCGCCGAAACCGGGCGGTGCCGCTTCATCCGCCCGGTCCGATGCCCGGTTTGCCGCGGGAGCACCGGATACGGACGAAACGGCGACGAGTGAGAAGATTACTGCGACAGCCGTCCAGCAAAATGCGGTGCCGATTCGTTCGTAGACATCCACGACGATCCCCTCAGAGAATACTGAACGCGACGCCGAGAAAGAACCCGAGCAGGACGCCGACCGATACTTCGGCTGCGGTGTGTCCGTACACTTCTTTTACCGGCTGAAACGGTACGGCGTCGCGGCGTGCGAGCTCGGCGCCGAGCCGGTTCAACCTCTGCGCGAGCTCACCGGCGGAACGTCGGACACCGAGCGCATCACGCACCACCACCAATGCAAAGAAGAACGAAAGCATGAACACCGGCGTTGTCACCCCTTCGGTGAACCCGATCGAGGTCGCAATTCCGGTCATCATCGAACAGTGGCTGGACGGCATGCCTCCGGTTTTCCAGAACAGGGTGCCGACAAGGTCGCTCGAATCACGCGTTTGCTGGCGAATGGCGGCAATCGTCGTCTTGATCAGCTGCGCGATCAGCCAGCTGATCGCAGCGCTCAGAAAAACCGGATGTGAAAGAAGCTGATACAGCGATCGCACACGCACTCCCTTCTGGATAGTTGCAGACCCGCAAGTTTGTCCACGCTTCGAATCGCTGTCAAGGCGGAGGCTTCTGCCGGCTATTGACGCGGGTGAACGCTGCGCTCTACCGTACCTCCTCGTGAGAACGACATATCGCACGGTCAAGCCCGGCGAGGACGATCACGGTCGCCGTCTTGATCGAGTGCTTCGGCGAGTGCTTCCGGAGACTCCCCTCGGACAGATCTTCGCGGTTATTCGCAAGGGGCGGGTGCGCATAAACGGCCGCAAGGTCGCCGGTGGATACCGAATCGTCGACGGAGATGAGCTTCAGATCGATGAGTCGCTCCTCGACTCCGGCGATCGCCATGGTACCAACGGACAGCACTCGCCCGCGCCCCGAGGCGGTAGTGAACTCCGGCACTATGTGATCCTCGAGAACGAACACCTGCTCGCGATTAACAAGCCGCGCGGTATAGCAGTTCACGGCCCCGACGGCCTCGATCAACAGGTCCGCAATTATCTCGGCGACTCGCTGCCGCACTCACTCTCGTTTCGGCCCGGGCCGGTTCATCGCATCGATCGAAATACGACCGGAATCGTGTTCTTCGGCAAGTCGGCGTTGGGGGCACGCCGACTCAGCGAATACCTGCGTAATGGTTCGGCGCGCAAGGTCTACCTGGCGGTATTCGACCGAGAGTTGCGCACCCCCGTCGTTTGGGAGGACCGGCTTCGCCGTGATACGCAGAAACGACGCACCCACCTCGCCTCCGGTCGGTCGCGTGGAAACGCGCATGCGCGTGGAAACGCGCATGGTCGCACACAGAAAGCGGGACAGACGGCGATTACCGGGATCTGCCCGATCCTCTGGAGCAACGACGCGACTCTCGCCCTGTGCACCATACGGACCGGCAGAACCCATCAGATCCGGGCTCAAGCGGCGATCCACGATTTCCCGCTGCTTGGAGATCGCAAATACGGGGGAAGAGCGGATCGCGGAGGTTATGTCCTTCACGCCATGGTATTCGTTCTGCCGGAGGAAGACGAAACGCTCGGTTTCCGATATGTGTACGCTGACCCCCCGTCGTCGGTTCTTGAGGGTCTGAATCGGCGTTTCGGGCCGCTCACGCCGGAACGAATACTCGAATCGGTGAACCGCGCAATGGAGACCGTCTGAGCACGCTCGATGCACGTGCTGCGTCCGACGGAAATACGCGCGGTGAAAACGTATTCCCACCTGACGCGTCGCGAAGGCGTGTCCTACACCGGCGTAAGTGCTATACTGAGCGTGTTCTATGAGATTGTTTCGCAACCTGCAGTTTCGATTCCGCGGTATACGGGTGTTCGCGCTCGTGGGCAAGAGTGGCACGGGAAAGAGTTTCCGGGCCCGACTTGTCGCCGAGAAGCACGGCATAGACCTCATGATCGACGATGGGCTACTGATCCGCGGTCAGAGGATTCTCGCCGGGCGGTCGGCGAAACGCGAGAACAACTATCTCACCGCGGTGAAGACCGCACTGTTCTCCGACAAGGAGCATCGACGCGAAGTGCTCGCGGCGCTCGAACGCGAGCACTTCAAGCGACTGCTCATCATCGGCACAAGCGAAAAAATGGTTGCCCGTATCGTCAAGACACTGAATCTACCTCAGCCGGTCAAGACAGTTTCGATCGAAGAGATCGCGACCGCAGATGAGATCGCGAGCGCGATTCACATGCGCCAGACTCAGGGACGCCACGTCATCCCGGTACCATCGATCGAAGTCAAGCGCAATCACTCCGGCTTCGTGACCGAATCGCTGAAAGTGTTTCTGCGGCGCGGCGTCGGACTACTCCGCCGCCAGAAGGTATACGAGAAATCGGTCGTACGCCCGGAGTTCAGCAGGAAGGGAAGTGTCTCTATATCCGAGGCGGCGCTCGGCCAGATGATCCTGCACTGTGTGGAGGAGTTTGGCATTCAGGCGGAGGTACGCAAGGTCCAGGTCAGGAACGAGCCGGGCGGCTACCGTTTGAAGCTCGTTCTCGATGTCCCGTTCGGAGAAGAGATGGTCAGTCCGGTTCACGAGCTGCAGAGCTACATAGTCGACAGCATTGAACGGTACACCGGTGTGATCATCGAAGAGATGAATATCGTCATCGACAGTATCAGTGAACGCCAGCACAGAAACCGCGAGAAGCAGGCAAACCGCCGCGGCGAACAGAAGCGCCAGGAACAGAATCGAAGCGATCGGCGGGCTCCTACCGAATCTGGTGACGGTAACTATCGCGAGCGAACGAGCAGCGACCGCTCCGTCGAGGAACGGGAGGATAGAGGCGAACGTACAAGACCGGACAGAAAGGCGAGCGATGCACGTCGGAGTCGCAACCGGCGCGGTACACGGGACGGCCATGCACGGGTATCGGAATAGCGCACGATTTGACAGCCGCAGGTCGTCACACTACGCTTTCAAGTCGGTGGAGGTTTTCGCGCTCATGACGATTTTACGCAGAGGATTCGCGTGGGTTTCCGGAGTGATCGTGTTTTCGGTCGTCATCGCGGCAGGCTACGGCTCGGAGTTCAACGTCGCAACCGGCGATATTTACGAGGTGTACTCGCAGGTATCGAGCGACCATGCGGAAGCTACCGTGGAGAAGCTCGAGGCGCTTTCGACGCTGTATAACGATTACTTCCGCTTCGAAACCGACGAGCTGCCTTCGGAGCTGCGGGTTCGCATATTCGAACGTCGCGACGAGTTCGACGAATATCTCTCCGACCGGATCGATGTACCACGCAATGAGTTTGTGTATCTCCATTTTACCGACGCCGCCCGGAGCGAGCTTGTCGGTTATATAATGGATGATGAAGAAACCTACCGCGCATCCATGATCCACCAGAGCGTGGTGCAATTCGTTCGGGCATTCATCCCCAACCCCCCGCTCTGGTTACGCGAGGGATTCGCCGTATACTTCGAGGAGTCACGATACGATCCGGAGCAAGGCGAGGCGGAGTTCCGCAAAAACACCGCATGGATCGAACCGCTGCAAGATCTCGTTGACGATCGTATCGAGCAGCTATTCGTACCGAGCGAGCTCGTAACCATATCGGCGGATGATGCCGCTGCCCGTCTGGAGACTTTCTACGCACAAGCGTGGGGTGCGGTGAGCTTTCTCCGCAACGCGGAGAAGTCGCGGTACAATCGCATCCTCTGGGACGCGATCGGGGCGCTCGATCCGGATGCATCTGCTCGTCGGAACGCCGAGCTCGTCGAACGCAAGGCGCTTCGCTGGATCGACGAGCAGGAACTTGCCTCTGCGTTCGTAAACTACGTGCAGGGATTACGTACCTTTCGTGCGCTCGTGGAGCGCGGGATCGAAGCGTATACCGAGGAGCGTTTCGAGCTCGCGGAAGAGTACCTCCGCGATGCCATCGAGTCGCAGGGCGAGAGCTACGTTCCGTGGTACTATCTCGGGCTCATACACTACGCTCGCACAGAGTTCGAAGATGCCCGCACCTATTATGAGGCTGCGCGAGATCGGGGGGCCGACGAGGCGGTGACACTCTACGCCCTCGGACTGAACGCCTTCGGCGCCGATGAACGGGACGACGCGATCGAGTATCTTCGGGCCGCAGCCGAAGCCGATCCCGATCGTTACCGGGAGCGTGCCGAATCGCTCATCGAACAGCTGGAGGGATAGCCCGACCGGGAGGCGCGGTTGCTCAGTGATCGATACGGCCGGTCTTTAGGTACTTTCTCTTGCGCTTCAGAAGATAGGTAAGAGCGTCCTCGACATCGCGATTGGGTGGCGCCAGCGGGCGAAGGAACTGCTTCATCGTAGCGAACGCTTCCGGATACGGGATTCTGGAGTCGGGATTCAGCGGCGAGTGCGCGAACAGATAATCGCCGCAGAAGTACGCCAGGCAGACGTCGCGGCCGACCGGACGCTCGGTAATCAACGAATCGAGCGCACCGAGCGAGATCAGGAACCTCCGAGTATATGCGCTATCGGCGAGCAAGCCTGTCAGTCCGGGCGCCACATAACCGGCCATTCTGTAACGAAGAAACTGCTCGAACATCGGTTTGGCATATCCCGACTCGAGGATCTTGAAGAGCTCTTCGGTAAGACGCGACGGCGATACGTCGTCAAGCAGGTCGACCGACTTCTTGAGCCTTCGCCGCAAACCGAAGGTCAGGTTGAAGCCGGTCGAGGCCGCATACTTCACCGCCCTGACCATCCGAACCGGGTCTTCGACGAAGATGCTTTCGAGCGGTATCACCGGTCGCACTTTCCGTGCGCGGATATCACGGATCCCACCGGTATAGTCGAGGATCGTCTCATCCTCCGGTGAGTAGTACAGCGCGTTGAGGGTGAAATCGCGGCGGCGGGCATCATCCTCGATATCGCCGTAGATGTTCTGGAATCCCTCGCTGTCACGCGAACGGAAGGTCGAGACCTCGATAACCTGACGGTCCTTGAGGAGGATATGGACGAGCCGGAATCGCTTGCCGATGATCCGGGAATTGCGAAACAGTTTGCGAATCCGGCCGGGTGCAGCATCGGTGGCGATATCGAAATCCTTCGGCTGCTTCCCGATCAGGAGATCACGCACCGCACCGCCGACCACATACGCCTTATGTCCCTTCGACGTCAGCCGACGCACAATCTTGCGAGCCTCGATGTCGATCGACTCGCCTTCAATTCCGTGTTCATCCTGTGTGTAAATTTCCGCCTGCTTGACGACGGAACCGGACTCCAGCGTCTTGTACCGAACCAGCAATGTATAGGCCACACCTTAAGAGATTGAGAAATGATGAAGCATTCCGAGCGTATATACTAACCCGAGCGTAAACGGATTCACAAGCGCACGCTACGTCGCCGGCGAAACAGGAGCCCATTCGGGCCGAACACCATCGCAGGCACGAAGAGCGCGAACGCCACCAGGACGATCGTCCCGCCGGACGCGACGT
>PUOG01000103.1 GCA_003552745.1 Spirochaetaceae bacterium | reverse complement strand
CTCCGTGTTCGCGCGCGGCGGCGTCGAACGCCGACAGGTGTGCATTCAGCCGGTCGAGTTCCTCGCGAATGGAGTACTTGACCAGCAGAACGGCAGTCTCGCTGAGAACGCGCTGTTCATCAACCTCATCGCCCTGCAACTCGCGAAACCGCTCGAGAATCGATCTGCGGATATGCTCCTGAAGATCATCGGCCCGCCGATCCACCGTCTCGACAACCTCGTTGAGGCAGTCGCGCTCACGCCGGATCACCGCTTCGAGGTCAGCCCCCTCCCGCCGTCTGGTCGTATCGAGAGATTGGAGAACCTCTGCTATCTTCGGTTCGAGCCAGCTCCACCATTCGTCCAGCGCGACATTTGATTCGGCGATCACCACACCCTCGAATGCGGTGATATCGGAAACCGAAGGCTCGGACCGTATGCCCGCCGCTTCGGCGATCTCTCGCAGCGCAGCCGCATATTCGGCGGCGAGAGCGGTATCGACCCGAACGGAAGCCGACTGCTCGAATAGTTTCGGACGGATCGAGCACTCGACCTTGCCGCGGCTGATGCGTTGCGAAATCAACTGCCGGATCTTCGGCTCGAGCGGTGAGAAGCGCCCGGGGATGTTCACGCTGATATCGAGGTAGCGGTTGTTGTAGCTCTTCGCTTCGACCGCGACCGATCTCGTTTCATCACGCCACTCCTCGTATGCGTGACCGGTCATACTCCTCATCCGACGCGCACGCCTCCCTCCTTCAGTGCGTTCAGGACGGCGCGGCCGAGCTGCCAGTTGTCGCCCGCCCCCATCGTAACGAAGATATCACCTTCTTTCAGTTCGTCGATGACGAGTTCCCGTGCCTCTATCGGCTCCTCCACGTACACCACACGCTCAACTTCGCCACGGCGTCGGACCGCCGCTTCGAGTGAACGCCCGGTTATCGAGCCGTCGTACGATTCGCGTGCGCTTGCATAGATCCGGTGCAGGAAGAGAGCATCGGCCCCGCTCAGCGCCTCGGCGAACTCATCGAGCAGCGCGGCGGTTCGGCTGTAGGTGTGGCTCATGAAATCGACCACCAGGCGCCGCCCGGGATAGAACTCGCGCAGTGCCGAGATCTCCGCGGCGATCGCAGTCGGATGGTGCGCGTAATCGTCGAGTACGAGTACGCCCTCCGCGCTTCCCACCACTTCGCTGCGACGCTTCAGGCCGCGAAATGACCGCAACGCCGCCTGTACCGCATCGAGCACCGATCCGGCGAGCGACCGCTCACCGTCGGATTGCAGTATATCCTCGATAACCGCGACCACACCCGCGGCATTTACCGCGTTGTGACGCCCCGGCACACGGAGGGAAAAAAACCGATCGAACCCCGACAGCGTGAAGCGAAGTTCGCCTTCGACCACTTCGCAGCCGGTTACCGCATGGCGGCCCGATGCTCCGTAGCCGTACGCGATCGCCCGTACGTCCGCTCTCGTTGTCGCGATACGGGAGGCAAGCTCACGCGCACCTTCGTCATCGCAGCAGTAGATCAGGGCGCCACCGTGCGACAGGCGCCCGGCGTATTCGAGAAAGGCGGCGAATATGTCGCCGTAGTCACGGAAGTAGTCGAGATGGTCGGCCTCGATGCCGGTCACCATGATCCGGTCGGGATGAAACGAGAGGAAGTTCCGGCGATACTCGCACGTCTCGGCGATGAAGTGACGATCGCCCCGGACACTCGCCGCGAGATTCCCGAAGTCGGGCACCATGCTTCCGACGACCACCGTCGCAGACATGTCGATGGCACGCGCCAGCGTCCCCGCCAGCGCCGTGCTCGTCGACTTGCCGTGAACGCCGGCGATCCCGGTGGCGTCGCACCGTTCGCTCAGCAGGCCGAGCGCTTCGGTGTAGGTATAGCGGGGTATCCCCCGCTCGCGGGCGGCGGCGAGCTCGGGATGAGTATCGGGATTGTAAGCCGACGAATAGAAGAGCAGCTGTGTATCAGGCAGCAGATTCGCCGCATCGAAGTTCTCGACGACCTCGATTCCGAGGTCTTCGAGGATGTCGTCGGTGTAGAAACGCTCGGCGGTATCGGTACCCCGGATCCGGGCCCCGCGCTCATGCAGTATCTGCGCGAGCGCTACCATACCCGAACCCTTGATACCGGTCATGTGTACGGTGACCCCGTCAAGCTCCGTATCCAGCACATCTCCATCGTAGAGAAATCGTCGCCCTTCGGCAATTCACCTCAGAACTCCTCGAACTCCTCGTCTCCATCATCGTAAGCGCTACTATCACCGCCTATCTGATCCTTAGCAAGAACGATACCGGTTTGTGTTGAGGCCTGCTTAGGTTGAGACGGTCGTTGTCCTCGTCTTGGATTACCTTCTTTCACCACTCCCGCGGTACGACCGAATTCCTGCCCATTGCCGCTCTCTCGCAAGCCCGCGGTAACATCGGGTCGCGTAGATTCCGGAAGCTGTTGCCTTGCGGTTTCCTCTACTCGGAAATAGCTCATTGTCGATTTGAGGTGATCCGCTTGACTGCTGAGTTCCTCGGCCATGGAAGCCATCTCTTCGGATGCCGAGGAGTTTTGCTGGATGACCTGGTCGAGCTGCGAGATCGCCTGGTTTATCTGTTCGGCACCGCTGTTCTGCTCGGCGCTCGCCGCGCTTATCTCCTGGACGAGCTCCGAAGTCTTCTGTATATCGGGCACGATCTGCTCCAACAGCTGTCCGGCCTCTTCGGCAATGCCGACGCTTCGTTGCGAGACTTCGGAAATCTCGCCTGCGGCCTGCTGACTTCGCTCGGCAAGTTTTCGCACCTCCGAGGCCACTACGGCGAATCCCTTCCCTTGCTCTCCGGCGCGAGCGGCCTCAATCGCAGCATTCAACGCCAGCAGATTCGTGTTCCGTGCGATCTCGTCGATAATGGAGATCTTCTCGGCAATCTCCTTCATGGCATGCACGGTCTGCTGTACCGATTCTCCGCCCTTCTGCGCGTTTTCGGCCGCCTTGCTCGCGATCTTCTCCGTTTCTTTCGCGTTATCGGTGTTCTGCTGGATGTTCGAGCCCATCTCCTCCATCGACGATGCAACCTCCTCTCCGGAGGAGGCCTGTTCGGCAGCTCCTTGTGAGACTTCCTGTGCGGTCGAGCTGATCTGCTGGCTTCCGGAGGCGACGTTAGTGGAGATGTTCTGCACGTCGGTGATAACCTGCTTCAGCTTGTCTCTCATGCTGCGCAGTGCCGTCACAAGCTGCCCGATCTCATCTCTCTGGTCGATATCAATGTCCGCGGTCATGTCGCCCGCCGCCACCGCTTTGGCCAACTCCACGCCGCGAGATACCGGTCGGGTGATGGAGCGGGTGAGAATCACTCCCAGCATGACTGCTATGACCAGCCCGGCGATAATGCCGATGATTATCATCAGATTCACCGCGGCGATCGCGTCGACGCCGGCATCGACCTCGGCGGATGCGATACGATTGTTGATCTCCGCTAACTCATCCACATTGGCTCGCGTTTCGTCGGCGATATCAGCGATATCTCCGATAACGAGTTCTGTAATGCGATCGCGCAACGCGTCGGCGTCCTCGGCGAATGCGAGCATCTCGCCGAAGTACTCGAAAACCTCGTCGGAGGCAGGGCCCATCTCGTTCTGATAGAGCTCCATCGCCGCAGCTTCGTTTCCGGCATCGAGCTGCTCCTGAATGTCACGGATCGCACGGTGGAACTGGTTGTGGGGTTCCACGACCTGTTCGACTATTCGGTTGAACTCCTGATTCTCGGTCTCGAACTCGGTGACCCACTCTCCGAAGCGGCATGCGGTCGGGTCGTAGGCGATAACCGGGATCTCGTCGTCGCCGGTAATGGTCGCCAGGACGGTGAGCTCGGTTGCATAGTGGTCGCCGGTAAAGCCTTCGATGTTCGCAACCAGTTCGGTGGGGTCAAGAATGTCGATCGCCTCGAACTCCTCGGTCAGTCGGATCCACTCGTCGTTGAGAGCAGCCCACTCGGCGAACTGTCGGTCGATCTCCTCGCTAATACGCACCTCTTCGTCGGTAGCAGGAAGCGCCTTGAAATCCTCCCAGTAAACATAGAGATCCTCACGCATCTGGTCGAATTCGGCTCGGTAGCCACGGCGCTGATCCATGTCGAGCAACTCAGAGAGCAGCGAGCGCTGGGAGACCATGAGATCACCTATCGTTACATCCGTCTCGCCCAGTCTCTCGACACTCGGCAACCGTACGGTTCCAATTTCTTCGACGTTATCTCCGAGCCGGCCCGCACCGATAAGCCCGATCACACCCACCACAAGCACGATGAGGGCAACGAGGCAGAACCCGACGAGAAGTTTGACACCGAGTTTGATGTTTTTCATCTAATGTACTCCCTTGAGTGAATAGCTAAAATGCAGAATAGCATGCGGATTCCCTGCGCGAAATAGCGAAACATGGCCTTCGGTAAGAAATTACGGGATTAATTTCTCTCATAGGAACACAATTCGCCGTACGTAGAGGGAATCGTTTACGATTACGGTGCCCAGACATTCGCCCGGCTACTCGCCGCCTATAACATCTCCGGCGCGGGAATCGGTACGCGAAAATCTCGGTCTATGGCGAGTCCGAGGAGCCGGTACGCGTGAGTCGCTCGACATCGAGCATCAGTGCGAGCCGGCCGTCTCCGAGAATGACGGCGCCGGAGACACCGGATACATCTTCATACATCTTCCCGAGGCTCTTGATTACGCTCTGAAAGGTATCGTAGACCTCGTCGACCAGCAGGCCTACGGTGCGCCCGTCGCTCGAAACCACGACCAGTTGCTTCTCACCGGTACCGTCGTTCGTCCCGGCATCCGCGGAGAAATGAGCGCCGAGATCGAAAAACGGCACGAGTCTACCACGGTACTCGATCAACCGGCGATCGGAGCTATGGCTGGTTACAGTCGAGAAGTCTATACACTCGAGCACATTCGCGAGATGTATGAGGTAGTACTGATCCGATACACTGACAAGCAATCCCTCGACAATCGCGAGGGTGAGCGGTATGCGGATGTTAATGGTCGTTCCGCTACCCTCTTCACTGTCGAGATGGATCGAGCCGCCGAGCCCTTCGATGTTCGAACGTACAACGTCCATCCCCACCCCGCGACCGCTGACGTTCGTCGCGGTATCGGCTGTCGAGAATCCGGGAGCGCAGATCAGATCGTATATCTCGTGTGGTTCAAGCTCCTCGTCGCCTGTGAGCACGCCGCGTTCGACCGCCTTGCGCCACACCGCTTCACGATTTATTCCGGCCCCGTCGTCGGAGACGCGGATGAGCACATATGCGCCCGAGTAGGAGGCTGCAACTCGCAGCGTTCCCTCACGCGGCTTTCCCGCACGAACACGCTCTTCCGGTGCTTCGATCCCGTGATCAAGGCTATTACGGATGATGTGAAGCATCGGATCACGCAGTCGCTCGATGACATTCTTGTCGATCTCGGTGTCGGTACCTTCGAGCTCGAGGAGGACCTCCTTGCCAAGCTCCCGCGACAGGTCGCGGATCAGCCGACGGTATGTAGAGAAGAGAATCTCGACCGGGACCATATGAAGATCCATTGCCACGTCGCGCACCTCGCGTATCAGTGCTTCCAGCCGCTCGCAAGCCGAGGTCAACCTGTCGTCACCCAACTCAGCGGAAACCCGGGAGAGCGTGGCATGCTCGGCCACGAACTCGCCGACGAGATTGACCAGCGAATCGAGCTTCTTCGTATCAACTTTGATGCTCTGCTGCGATTCCGCCGCCGCTCTCTGTCTCGTCTCCCTGCGCCGGCGGACATACTGCTGCTCCTGCAGGGCGACATCGATCTGTTCGTTGGTGAGCAGCCCCTTTTCGACGAGCACGTCCCCGACATACTGCTTCTCGTTAACCGCCTGCTGAACCTCTTCCGGCGTGACCAGTCCTCGCGATATCAGGATCTCTCCAATGCGCTTGTAGTCGATGTCGCTGTCGACGAGCTCTTCGCTATCGATCTCGTCGATCTGGATTTCCGCCTCATCCTCGACGAATATGAATACGTCGCGTACCGCATTCTCATCCGCTTCGGTCGTAAGCAGAATATCCCAGCGCAGATAGCACGCTTCCGCATCGAGTTCCTCGAGCAGAGGCAGGCGATCGGTCAACCCGATAATTACCGTTTCACCGAGCTCTCGAAGTTCCTTGAGCAGCAGAATCGGATTTGCGCCGACGCGGAAAAGATGCGGCTTCGGGGCAAACTGAATGCGGAAGGTCTTTTCGCCGCCGGCATCGGCGCGTTCGATCGGCTTGCTCGACGGTTCGGCTTGCGCCGGTCTGGTCGACTCGAGGTCCGGAAAGGCGGCGAGCAGCTGCTCGACAATGCGTTCCCCCTCGCTGCGTGTCTCGTCGTCCAACTCCGGGTTCGCCATAATGGCGGCAATCTGATCTTTCGCTTGAAGACCCAATTCGATAAGCGGTGCGGAAATCTGCTCATGCCCGTCACGGACGAGGGCGAATGCCGCTTCGACGGTATGCGTAAACGAGACCAGGTCATGGAGGCCGAGCATACCGCCCGAACCTTTTATGGTGTGGAGGCTTCGGAACGCCTCATCGATCAGCTCAGGATCATCCGGAGTTTCCTCGAGGCGCATGAGAGCGGACTCGAGTCGATCGAGCAGCTCACCGACCTCTTCGCGGAAGGAGGCGAGTGGATCCGACGCGCTCATTGTTCAGCTGCTCCAAGCGGGTGCAATCCGCTGTACTCGCAGATACTCCGATAGCGGTCGGCATGCAGATAGCGAAACGCTACTCCTCTCTGCTCGGCCGCAAGAGCAGCCGAGAGGAGCACCTGCACGCCGGCGAGATCGATCGATTCACTCTCGCCGAGATCAATATCGACCCCATCGTACTGCTCGATTGCCTCGAGGAGGGTCGCAGCAAGTGCCTGTGCATGATCGATCGTCATCGGTTCGGTAATCGGCAATACGTGTGACGACATATCAGAACTTCACCTTCTCGGAGATTCTTCGCACCGCCTTCACCAACTGCTGCTGTTCGAACGGCTTCGTCAACCACGCCGTGGCACCGGCTTCCTTGCCCTGATGTTTCTTCTCGTCCTCGCTCTCGGTGGTGAGTATGAGAATCGGAACCGACTCGTTGACGCTCCCTGACCGGATCGTCGCAACCAGCTCGACCCCGTTCATGTTCGGCATGTTGAAATCGGTCACGACCGCCGTGATATCGGAGGTGAACTTCGACAACGCGTCGTTACCATCGCATGCCTCGACCACCTCGTATCCGGCCTGCGTCAAGATCGTCCGTTCCATCTGTAGCATCGACACCGAGTCGTCGACGATAAGCACTCTCTCGGCCAATCGCTCCCCTCCGCTTCAGGATTCGCTGTAACTGTCCTGCAGTCTACGCGCTCTCAGGCGTTGGGGCAAATCCCAGGAGGCCTCATCGCATCAATCGATCGCCCGAATCACGCTTCTCGCTACGGCAACCGCGGCGATTGCAGCGCTTTCGGTGCGCAGCGTTCCCCCCGGCACACCGGCCGCCGTGAATCCATGCTCTAGAAGCATCGCGATCTCTCGTTCGACAAACCCGCGCTCGGGCCCGACCGCAAGCACGACCCGGGGGCTCGAGCGCGTCGCAACCACTTCGGGAAGCGGTGGTGATCCGCAATTCAACACGATACGAGTCTCGCCATCGGATCGACGACGATCGGACGAGCGAAACGCATCCCGCAACGATTCACAACGATCGATGCGCGGGAGTCGCGTATGGTTGCCCTGTGCAGCGCCTTCGATAAGCGCCGACCTTACTCCTGTTCCCTCCCACAGCTTTGCCCGGAAGTACGAGCGCTCACTCAGTTCGGTCCGCGCTACGATAATCTCATCGACGCCGAAAGAGGTGAGATCCCGAAGAAGCCGTTTGAGGACGATCGGCCGTACCGATCCGAGCAGCACCGCGATCGAGACAGCTCGCTCTCGCTCAAGGAAAGCTCGGTCACGTTCAGGCGACAGAAGCCGGAACAGCATACCGTCGGGCGTATCGCTGACGATCTCCGCTGTGCCGAGCGCACCGTCGACCACACCGGCGCTGAGGCGGTCGCCGACCCCGGCGCGAAGAACGCTGCGTACGTGCTCGACACGTTTGTCTCCGCCGGACAGACGAGCGAGAGACTCACCATCGACCTCGTGCTGTTCGAAGAGTATCGTGTTCAATTCTGATCGTCTGCGCGGCGGGCACCCGACCGTTCGGTGAAATAGCTCGCCGCCTCATCCAGCGGCAATCGCTCCGTTCCGAGGAGACTTTGAAGCAACAGGCCATCGAGGAGACTGAGGATGATCCAGCTCAACGTCTCGTAGTCGGTTTCGTGCGGCAACAGCCGCTCGAGGCCCTTCTCGATGAACTCGCGCCACTTCGAGTACTCCTGACCGAATCGCTCCCGAAGACTGGGGTTATTGGTAAGCGCTTCCTGTATCAGGTAGACATGAATCTGACCGCGAGCCTCCGCAGCCGTGATCGTTTCGAAGACGAGTTTCAGGATCTTCGCCGGAGGAACATCGCTTGCCGCATCTTCTACCCAACGCAAAATCTTCTGCGACATGTGCTGCATGTGTCGCTCGGTAATGTCGAATATAAGATCGGCCTTGGTCGGATAGTAATAGAAAAGGGTTCCTTTGCTTATTCCCGCCGCACCGGCGATATCGGCGAGCGAGGTGCTCGCTATTCCGCGCTCGATGATCAGCTTCGCGGCCGTCTGGATTATGCGCTCCCGGTTGTCACGCGTACTTTTTCTCATGTTTTCATTCATGATGAACGACTGCCGGTCGACCGACTGACTGATGCCCGACTATATCGGCGTGAGCCCCTGTCTGTCAACGTCGTCGGTCGTTGGCCGACGATCAGTCATCGCTCTGCTCGCCTACAACGAAACGCTGAACGAGAGACTGCAGCTCGAGCATTGCGGTGCGGCTCTCCTCGGCGATCTCGGAAGTATGCGAGATAGACTCTCGTATCTCCTGGGCACCGCTGTCGATCTCGGTTATCGCTTCGGTGACCTGTCGGGATAGATTGCGCGCTACGTCCGCCGAACGACTGATACGTTCGGTCTTCTCGAGCATCGTACTCGACTCTTCGCCGAGGCTGCGACTGAACTCCTGCATTGCCGATGTCGTCTCGAGCGACCGCCGACTCTCCTGTTCGAGCGTACGCATGCTTTCGGCTATTTCGTGCATCGCGGTCGCTGTTCGGCGGGTCTCGGCATCGATCTCTTCGAAACCACCGGCGGATCGTTCACTCGCGTCGGCGGCAGCCGATATGCGCTCCGCCATCGCTTTCAGCGCCTGGTCGATCCGGCGGCTGTTTTCGGATGTCGACTCGGAAAGCTTTCGAATCTCCTCGGCTACTACTCCGAATCCCCGCCCGGCTTCACCGGCATGCGCACTCTCGATTGCCGCGTTCATCGAGAGCAGGTCGGTCTGCTGAGAGATCGCGTTGATGATCTCGGTAATCTCGAGAATATCCTCGACTTCCCGCGCCATCCGGCGAACCGTCTCGTTGGTCTCACCGACGAGCTCACCGCCCTCATGAATAACCGAAGCAAGGCGCTCGGATCGCTCGTTTCGCTCCACCGCGAGCTGCGCCGCGTTGCGAACTGCTGCCACCATCTCCTCGATGCTTGCGGCGGTTTCGACGACTGAATCGGTCTGAGCGTTTACCCGTTCGGTCAGCGACCGCAACGACGCGGCAATAGAGGTGGCGGCATCGGCCGCTTCAGCAACCCCGCTGTCAAGCTGCTCCATACGGGTACGACTGCTACTGATATTCTCGGCGATTTGATGAGCGCTCGCTGCACTCTCCGAAGAAGATGCCGAAAGCTGATCCTTGAGACTATCTACACGACTACTCGCTTCACGGACATGACGAATGAAGGTAGCGAACGAGTCGAGCAGGTAATTCACGTGTCCACCGAGAGCGGCGAGCTCGTCACGTCCCTTTTCATCCACACGAACGGTCAGGTCACCCTCGCCGGCGAGATTGAGACGCGATTCGATTCCGGCAATCCGGCGCGCCAGCCCCCTACCGAAGAAGACACCGAGCAAGATCAACACCGCGAGCACTACCGCCCCGCCACTCATTGCTGCGACGCGGTATGCGAGGACAAGCTGCTCGGCCTGCGCGCGAATTCCGAGCATGGGGGCGGCAAATTCATCGGCCACGAAGTCGGCGATGACCGATCGTAGATTCAACACCTGCGTCTGAAGCCGGTTCAAACGTGCCGCATACGGACTCCCCGCACCCGGTCCCGCCTCGATCTCACGAATCATCGCATGGATTCCCGGCGGCCCCTCCTCTCCGGAGAAATAGACCGGTGTCTCCTCATCCTCGAGCATACGGTCGGACAGGCGCCGGACCTCACCAGCCTGGCGCTCTACGACATTGAACCGAGCGATCGCGAGATTCAGATGTTCGCGGAGTACGCGGTCAACACGACTGACCGCAGGGTGTCGATCGAGATCGAGAAAGTCATCGGAGAATCGCTCGAGCGAACTCTCCCACGCATCGAGCTCGGATCTGAACGTCGCGTCGCTGAGTAACAGGCCGGCCGATCGATCCGAAAGCCGGAAAACACTCGCAGTCGCCCGTTCCGCCCGCAATTCCAGGTCGTGCACCTGATCGGCAAGATGCTGCGCGTATAGTACCGCGGCCGCGGCACCGCCGAATCCGATGAAAACCAGCGCGAGCACGACGGAGATCTTTCGATGAATCGTCATAGAACTGCTGTCCTTATCTTGACCGTAGCGCAAATGATTGAAGCGCTCAAGCAAGCTCACTATGGTGTGGGAATGCTTCGCCCCGCACGCGTGCAACACGGCGATTGCCCCTATCTGCCGGACCGCGAATGGATCGCAGATATCGTGCCCGCCTCGTATTTCACCGCCGGTGAATACGAGTCGATGCTCGAGCAAGGAGTGCGTAGAAGCGGTCACCACCTCTACCGCAACGCGTGTCCTGGCTGTGATCTCTGCATTCCGATTCGCATTCCGACCGCGCACTTTCGTCCCGGCAGGACCCAACGGCGAGTATTGCGTCGCAATGCCGACCTCGAGGTCGAAAGCGGCCCGATATCCGACGATGCGGAGGTCTTCGCACTCTACCAGCGTTACAATCGCGAACGGCACGGACATCGCGAACCGATCAGTCCTACCGCATACCGGACGTTTCTCGGCGAGGGCCCATATCCCGGAGCGCTCATCCGCTACCGTCTCGACCGACGGTTAATCGGCGCCGGCTGGCTCGACGTACTGCCGGGCGGTGTATCGAGCGTCTACTTCGCGTTCGATCCCGACTACTCAGATCGCCGACTCGGCACCTTCTCGGTCATGCAGGAGATCGCGTGGGCGCGTGAGCTCGGAAAGCGTTGGTACTACCTCGGTTTCTGGGTTCCCGAAGGAAAAGGTATGGCCTACAAGGCCGACTTCAAGCCGCACGAGATAGCCCTACACGGGCGATGGCGGGCGGCCGGCGGCTGGTCCGCCCTCCGATAGGCCCCTGCTCAGCTTGCCGCGAGCGCGTGATCGATATCGGCGAGAATATCGCCGATATGCTCGAGGCCGATAGACAGCCGCACGAACTCCGGTCCCAGACCGGCCGCCCGTTGGGCCGCCTCGTCGAGCTGACTATGAGTCGTGCTTGCCGGATGGATCGCCAGGCTCTTCGCATCGCCGACGTTCGCCAGATGCGAAAAGAGCTCGAGCGAGTTTATGAATTGCTCGCCTGCCTGCCGGCCGCCCTTGATTCCGAAGACAACCATCCCCCCGGCTCCGCGCGGGAAGTAGCGGGCGGATCGATCGGCCGATGGATCACCGGGGAGTCCGGGATAGCGGACCCACTCTACCTTCGGATGATCGCGAAGGTGCTCGGCAACCGCGCGAGCGTTCTGCGAGTGTCGCTCCATACGAAGCGAGAGTGTCTCGGTACCCTGCAGGAAGATCCACGAGTTGTCGGGTGAAATCGCTGCACCGAGGTTACGGAGAGGCACGAGCCGCATACGCAGCGCGAAGGCCACCGGATTCAACTCGCCGAGGTCGTGCGCGTAGCGGACTCCGTGATAACTGTCGTCCG
>PUOG01000094.1 GCA_003552745.1 Spirochaetaceae bacterium | reverse complement strand
TCGTCGCCGACATTGCGAGCGCCCGCGCTGGTGATCCGTGTCCGGCGTGCGGGGCGCCGATGAGCGAATCGCGTGCGGTCGAAGTCGGAAACATCTTCAAGCTCGGCACCTTCTACAGCGAGGCGCTCGGCTGCGCCTATCTCGATGAGGCCGGCGAGCGCCGGCCGGTGGTCATGGGTTCGTACGGGATCGGAGTGGGGCGCCTGGTCGCCTGCATCGCCGAAGAGCATCGCGACGAGCGCGGCTTGTGCTGGCCGGCGGCGGTCGCCCCGTTCGCCGTGCATATCGTGGCGTTGAAAGGGGGCGAGGCACAGGCGGCCGAGCTGTACGACGAGCTGACAGGCGAAGGCATCGAGTCGCTCCTCGACGACCGAGAGGGAGAGCGACCCGGGTCGAAGTTCGCCGACGCCGATCTGATCGGGGCACCGGTGCGCGTGACCGTAAGCGGCAAGCGCGTGGCCGCCTCGGAGGTCGAGATCAAGGCGCGCACCGCCGCCGAAGCGGAGATCGTCGCGCGCGAGGCGGCGGGACAACGAGTACGCGAGCTGCTGTCGATGTAGGTAGCCCCGGCAATGCCGGGACAAAAAAGGGCGAGAGCCGGTCGTCGACTCTCGCCCCGTATGAACGTGTCTGCGGTTGGTTCAGTAGCCTGCGGCTACCGCGCCGCCGGCAATGCGGTACTATCAGTCGTAGAGCAGCTCCGCGATTCCCTCGTCGTCCATGTTGTCGGCATCCCAGAAGTGGGCGCCGGTGTCCACATCTTCTACCGGCTCATCGTTGATGGCCGCGACCGCGAGGCGAATCGCCTCATAGCCGATCGAATACGGATCCTGGGTGATCGAGCCGAGGAAGTATCCCTGGCGAACCGCTTCCTTCTGGGCGGCTCCGGCGTCGAATCCGACGACGACCACATCTTCAAACTCCGAGCCGAGCGCCGACCCGTCGTCGGTGGCCGAGAGCACGCCGCCGACGGTGCCTTCGTTGGATGCAAAGACGCCGATGATGTTGTCATCGTCGACATTGCGGAAGACGGTATTCGCGGTGGATGCGATGTCGGTGGTGGAGGCGGAAGCCGGCACATACATGTTGATGATGACCGCCTCACCATCGGTCGGTGAATCGTCTGCGATGTAGGCCGGGTTCCCGGTTACCTGGATATCGTCGAAACCGTGCGCGGTCTCGCTTTCGATCAGCTCGACCATCCGGTCGCGGAAGCCTCGTCCGCGGCTGAGCAGAGACTCGCCCGCGGCATCCTGATTGAGCACCGCGATCGTCACCGGTTCATCGGCGGATGCCGCTTCGATCCGGTCGCGAATCGCTTCGAACATGTGTTCGGCAGCCATTCCGGCAGCCTCGTAGTTGTTCGTCGCCGCATCGGCGAGGACCGAACCTTCCGGAGCGTCGGGTACACCGGAGTCGAAGCCGATCACGGGGATTCCGCGCGCCATCGCTTCCTCGAGATTATCCATGACCGCGTTCGTGTCGAGTGCGGCAAGTGCAATCGCACTCGGATTGCGCGCGAGCGCGGAGTTCAGCATCTGTACCTGGTCCTGAACGTCCTCCTCGGATGGAGGCCCCTCATACGTCATCTCGACCTCGAACTCAGCGGCAGCATCCTCGGCTCCGGCGCGGACGTTCTGCCAGAAGTCGTGCTGCTCCCCTTTGGAGACGACGGCGATGTAATCCTCTTCCGCCTGACCGGCGGCAAATGCCGGTGCGGCGAAGCTCAGCAGAAATGCTACAGCTGCCAGCGCTGCAACAGCAATTCGCATGCTTCTCATAGCATACCTCCCTGATACGGGTCTGTATTCATTCGCCCGACTCATCGGTCGGGCGTGGTCCTTCGTTTTCCCTGAGAACTTCCTCGAATTTCTTCGCGGCTTCCCTCTCTTCGGCCTCTTTTCGGGCCCGTTCCTCACGCTCCTCCTTTCTCATCCGGCGATACGTCTGCTTCATCTCGCTCCAGGTACGCTGTATGGTTTGTCGCAGCTCCTTCGTGCGTGCGGAATCTCCCGCATTTTTCGCCGTCTGGAGCTCCTGTTTCAGCTCCTCGATGCGTTTGAGCTGCTCGACACGGAACGCCTGGGCCGGCGTGAGTACCTTTACCTCGGAGGCCTTCTTTGCCCGATAGAGGTCGAGACCGACCGCTCCGATAACCACGACCCCGGTGAAGAAGTTCTGGTAATGCGCCTGCAATCCCATCGCAGGCAGGCCGTTGCTGAGCACCGACATAATGAATATGCCGATGAGCGTGCCCCATACCGATCCGACGCCGCCGGAGAGCGATGTGCCCCCGATGACCGCCGCGGCGATGGCGATCAGCTCGAATCCCTGTCCCCGCGCGGGTATTACCGTCGTATAGGTGGCAGCGAATGCGATCCCGCCGATACCGGCGGTAACTCCGGCAAGCACATAGGTGAGCATCGTGTACTTTCGAACGTCGATGCCGGAGAGGCGTGCGGCTTCCTTGTTGCTGCCCATCGCGTAGAAGTAGCGGCCCATCTTCGTGCGAGTGAGGATGATGTGGCCGATGATGACGACCGCGAGGAGGATCAACCCTCCGGTCGGAATGATCTGGCGATCCTCGCTGATGTACTTAAAGATCTGCTTGAACCAGCCGCCCTCCGCTGCGCGGCTCGGGAACGCGGCGCTCTGGACGCCCGAGACGATCGAGCCGATGCCCATCGAAATCATCATTGTACCGAGCGTCACGATGAACGGCGGCATGTTGAAGTAAGCGATGATGATTCCGTTGAAGAAGCCGAACGCGATTGCCACGACGATGATCAGAAGCAGCGATGCCTCCATCGACCAGCCGTACTGGGTGAATGCGGTGCCGCCCACAATCGCCGCGCACATCATGACCGTGCCGACCGAGAGGTCGATCCCGCCGGCGATGATTACGAAGGTAACGCCGAGGGCGATGAACCCGATGTAGTAGGAAGAGTCAATGATGTTGACGAGCACCGGATACGAGAAGAAGTTGCGTCCGAATAATCCGAAGAAGATGTAGATAATCAGCAGCGCCGCCGGAGCGAGCAATCTCTGAAGCAGCTGCTCGCGCCTGCGATCCCGCTGAGCCATTTCCTGTTCGGTTATTACCTGCTTTCTATCCGACATCCGCGGTTACCCCCGTCTCTCGCATCGTTGCATAGTGCATGATCTTCTCCTGCGTGGCGTCGGCGATGTCGAGGACACCGGTGATCCGCCCTTCGCACATGACCGCGATCCGGTCGCTCATACGAAGAATCTCCGGCAGCTCCGAAGAGATCATGATGATCGACTTGCCCTCCGCCACGAGCTCGTTCATGAGGGTGTAGATTTCGCCTTTCGCGCCGACGTCGATGCCGCGCGTCGGCTCGTCGAAGATGAGTATGTCGCTGTCATGAATCAGCCATTTCGCGATGACGAGCTTCTGCTGGTTGCCTCCGGAGAGGTTGCGGGTTATTTGATACACCGAAGGGGTGCGAATCTGAAGCCGCTCGACGAAGCGTTCGGTAGTCTCGATTGTCTTGTCAAAATCGATGAATGGCCCCCGACGGAACCGGTGATAGCTCGGCAGCACCGCATTGTCGGTGACCGATAATTTGACCGACAGTCCGTACCGTTTACGATCTTCCGAGAGGTAGCCGATTCCGAGCTCAACCGCGTCCTGGGGCGACTTGATCTCCGCACGTCTGCCGTTTACCTCGATGTACCCGGTATCCACCTCATCCGCACCGAAGATCGCTCGAGCGGTCTCCGTTCGGCCGCTACCGATCAATCCGGCAAAACCGAGGATCTCGCCTTTGTAGAGGTCGAAGCTGACATCACGCACCTGTGGTCCGGCGTTCAGCCGGCGAACGCGCAGTACCGGTTTCGCCTCCGGTGCTACGTTGCTCTCGCTCTTCGGCTTCTCGTAGATCGTCCGCCCGACCATCATGCTGATGATGTCGTTCTTCGTTACCTCGCTCACCGCTCTCGTGTCGATGCGTTGGCCGTCTCGGAGAACGGTAACTCTGTCGGCTATTTCGTAGATCTCGTCGAGACGGTGCGAGATGTGGATCATCGACACCCCGTTGGTCGAAAGGTCGCGCACAATCCGGAAGAGCTCTTCGATCTCACGATTCGTCAGCGCAGCGGTCGGCTCGTCGAGAATGAGGATGCGCAGCCGGTGCGAAACGGCCTTCGCAATCTCGACCATCTGCTGCTTCCCGACCGACAGATTTCCCGTAGGTGTGTCGGGATCGATGCTGATGTTCAGCCGTTCGAAAAGCTTCCGGGTCTCCTCGCGCTGAGCGCGGTCGCTGACGAGAAGGCCGCCGAGAGCCGGTGCCTCGCGACCGATGAAGACGTTCTGCGCGACCGTAAGATTGTCCATCAGGTTGAGCTCCTGATGGATCATGCCGATTCCGAGCCGCTGGGAGTGTCCGGGGCCCCTGGGATTGAAGGGGAGACCGAGGTAGAGGATCTCGCCGGCGTCGCGCGGTTCGATGCCGGTAAGTACCTTCATGAGCGTGGATTTGCCTGCGCCGTTCTCACCGACGAGTGCGTGCACTTCTCCGGGTTCGAGATCGAAGTCGACCCGTTTCAGCGCATGTACTCCCTTGAAGCTCTTGTCGATACCCGACATGGTCAAGACACGATCCATGACATCATCATGATCGCAGCGCTCAGGAGAACCGTAAATGGAGATTTTTCCGTAGTTTGTTCGTGATACTCCGGATCGTCCGCTTCAGTCAGCGCGCGCTCGCGGTACTCTCGGCGAATGGGAAGAGCAGCCGCTGATTCTCGGGTGTATACATGTTATCCCGATCGATGAGCTCCGAGCCGGTATCGATTACGCTGTCCACCGTCTCACCTTCGAGCGAGCGAACCATGTTGGTAATGCCGAGATAGCCCATGTTGAACGGTTTCTGCACCACAAGTGCGTCGATGATGCCTTCTTCCATCAGCGAAATCTCTTCCTGTGAGTGGTCGAAGCCGACCAGTTGCACGGAGTCGTAGGCGTTTGCATCCCGCAATGCCCAGGCGGCACCGATCGTCGTTTTCTCATTCAGCGCCACGAGCCCGTCGAGAGAGGGATGCTGTTTCAACAGATGCAGCGTCTGCTCGTATGCGATCTCGGTCACATTGTCGGCCACCACCGTCTCGATGACCTCTCCGTCAGGCGCGGTCTGCTCGAATCCGCGAACGACTCCGCGCTCACGGTCGATCGCCGTCGCTACCTCTTCGATATGGCTGACGATTGCGATGCGCCCGTCGCTGCCGACGAGCTCGCCGATGCGACGGCCCGCCTTCTCCCCAGCGCGCAGGTTGTCGGTGGCGATGAAGCTCGCAGGCGCCTCGCTCGCCACGCCCGAGTCTATCGTGATCACCTCGATTCCCGCCCCAACCGCCTCGTCGACAAGCGGCGAGAGCGCCTCGTAGTCGCTCGCTGCGAGGATGATGCCGTCGGGACGATCGGCGACAACATCGTGCATGATGCGCACCTGCTCACTGATCTCCCGTTCCAGCGAAGGTCCGACGATAACCGGTGAGACATCGTGCTCCTGTGACGCCGTCTCGATGCCGGCACGAACGATCTCCCAGAACTCCATCCCTTCGTCGAGTGACTTGAGCACTACCGTTATCTCGTAGTCCTCGTCCTGCGGCAGATAGAACGCGAGCAGACTCACGATCACCACCGCCACGACTACAAGTCCGGTAACGACCGGTGCGAGATGACGAAACGTCTGCTTCATCGGACCGCCTCCTCGGAATGCTCCTCGACCGGGATAAGTGGTTGTGTCACTCGAACGACCGTCCCGCCGACCTGTGCACGCTCGAACGACAGACCGAATCGTTCACCGAAGTAGAGACGAATCCGCTCGTGTACGTTCCGTATACCGACCGAGTCGGAGCCGCCGTTTCGCGCGTGTGACGCGGGATCGCCGTTGGTGTGATCGGCACTTGGCCGCAGGAGCGCGTCTACGGTTGCCTCATCGACTCCGACCCCATCATCTTCCACCTCGAACACCAGCCGGTCGTCGGCGCGAAAGCAGCGAATCCGTACCAGGCCGGAACCGGCACGCTTTCGAAGGCCATGGTAGATCGCGTTTTCGACGAGCGGCTGCAGGATCACCTTCAGCGTCTGGTACTGTTCGGCGTCCGGCTCAACGTCCACCGTGTAGTCCAGCGTGTCACGGTAGCGAATGCTCTGAATCTGGAGATAGCTCGTTACATGTTCGATCTCGTTGCGGACTGTTACCAGCTCATCGCCCTTTCGAATACTCAGCCGCAGCAGGCGGGCGAGTGCCGAAGTCATCTCGATGACATCTTCGTTGTGTCCGCCGTCGGCCATCCATATGATCGAGTCGAGCGTGTTATAGAGGAAGTGTGGCGTTATCTGGTTCTGCAGAGCCTTGAGCTCGCTTATACGCTTCTGCTCCTGCTCGTACTCGTTACGTCGCATGAGATCGTCGATCGTCTCGAGCATGAGATTGAAGTCGTGGGTTAGTGCCCCGATCTCGTTATTCCAACGATTTTCGAGGCGAACATCGAAGTCGCCGCGTTCTACCGCCTTCATCGAATCGCGAAGTGCACGAAGCGGCCGGGAAATCTGGCCTGCCAGCAGGATGGAGATAAGAATTACAGCCGCGAAACAGACCAGTCCCCACAGCGCATAGTACCACTGGAGTGTTCCCCGGTGGTGCAGCAGCTCCTCGACATAGTTGACTCCGACGATGCGCCAGCCGGTTCGCTCCGATCTCGCCACCGTGTAGTGCATCGGTTCGGTCTCGTCACGAAGTGTGAACCCGCCGTGGCGTATCTCCATGACATCGTCGATGCGTTCGGATCGCAGTCCGCTGTATATCAGCTGCTGCTGCGGATGGAAGACGAGCTCTCCGGCCGAATCGACGATGAACGCGTACCCGCGCGATCCGAGCTCGAGCCGTTGGACCATCTCCTCGATAACACGGAAGTTCAGGTCCACGAGAAAGACTCCGCGCCTTCCGCCGGACTCGATCGCGCGGCTCAAAGTGATTACCCACGGATAGCGGCCCTGTACCACGTTCTGCACGTGGGGCGAGGAAACGACCGGATCGCCACCCGCTTCCATCGCCTCCCGATACCACCGCGTATTCGCCGGTTCGACCGCCGGATTCAACGCATACGATTCGTCGTGGAAGATCGGCTCCCCGTCGGGGTCGACGAGCAGCATGAGCGCGATATCGTCGCGAGTTCCCTGAACCGATGCGAGCAGCTCGGCTGCCTGTCCGGCGGAGTTGCCGCCCTCCTCGATGAACGCCCGGGCCTCGCTGTTGCGAACGACCACCTCCGAGATGTCCTGCATGTGGTCGATGTAGGTGTCGATTCCCTTCTGAACCTGGCCGACGAGCTGACCGGTGTACTGCTGGGCGACATCGACGAGGGCGTCTTCGGCGAGCGTATACGCCACGACCCCCATGAGCACGACGGTGACGAGGACCACACCCGAGAAGGCAAGCAGCATTGCCGACTGAACGCTTCTCATACCTCTTCTCCGGCGACCCCGGCGACCGAATTTCGGAAGTGTGTCGGCGTAACACCGGTCGCTCGCTTGAAGGTGGCGCTGAAATAGTGCGGATCGCGGTAACCGACCGCCTCGGCGATCTCGTACATCGGGTCCATACCGGTACACATGAGTGACTTCGCCGCCTCGATCCGCACCGACGTGAGGTACTCGAGAAAGGTGCAGCCGGTCTCGCGCTTGAATACCTCGCTGAAATAGCTCGATCCGGCCCCGACTGCCCGACAGACATCCGCGAGCTTCAATGATGGGTCTGAGTATCGCGCATCGATGAACTGTTTCGCTTCGAGAGCAAGGCGCCGCGATCGCCTGGCGCGCCGTTCCTCGATCGCGTCGTGAATACGATCGGCAACCTCCTCTATTGCCGACTGGGCCTGTTCGATCGTGCGCGCCTCGAGGATTCCGCGGAACGGGCTCACATCCCGGAAGACCTCATCACTCTCGATGCTCAAGGCTGAGGCGGCCTGAAGCAGATCGACGAGAAGCCGCAGGAGTTCGGTCTGTACTGCCGAAGGGTTCTGCACCGAGCTTCGCAGCGTACTCACGAACGACTCGATCGCGCGCCTTGTGTCCGACCGGTCGGAGGTCTTCACCGCAAGCGTCACCTCGGCGGTGGAGACGCTGTCGCTCTCCCCCGACGGCGACGCGGTGGCCGACAGGTCACGAAAATCGGTCACCGACCCCCCACCCGCTCGATAGCGGTAGGAGAGCGCCTCACGCGCCTGGCGAAACGACCGCGCAAGGCGAGCGGTCTGGTCCACCGGCAGACCGACTCCGGCGCTTACACTGAATCCTCCCGCCTGTTTCACCCGGTTGACCACCGATTCGCAGAACTCAGTTGCCTTGCCGAGTGCTTCTTCCTCGTCACCTGCCCCGAAGATCGCCGCGAACGGGCCGTCGCCTGTTCGAAACCACGCCGCCGGAGCGGGGCTGTCGGTTGTCGACGCGAGCATCTCTTCGAGGTGCATGGCGTCGATCTCCGGCTGTTCCGGCGTCCGTTCGTCTGCTACCTGGTCGTCCCGGTCGATAACCGCGACGGTCAATACCGGTTCGTCGAACGACAGTCCGCACAGCTGCATCGACCGTTGCACGCGCTGGGCGCGCTGTCCGGAGTGCGGAGCCTCTCCGCTTACGATCGCATTCAGCGTCCGCTCGCGAAAGAGCGGCATGCTCGCTTCGAGCTGCTCGAGCAGAATCTGACGACGACGTCGTTCCTCGGCATCCTCATCGAGCTGTTCCCGAACACGATCGAGCACGGTGCGTAGCTCGCGTGGGGTAATCGGTTTGAGAAGGAAGTCGCTGACGTGGTGCCGTACCGCCTGTTGCGCGTAGTCGATCCGGTCGTAGCCGGTGAGAAGGATTACCCGGGTATCGGGAAAGCGTTCGGTAATGCCGCCTGCGAGCTCGAGTCCGTCGACGAACGGCATACAGATGTCGGCGAGAACGACATCGGGCCGGTGCTCCTCGATCGCGCGCATCGCCTCCTGCCCGTCCGCGCATACGGCGACCAGCTCGAAACCGTGTTGTTCCCATTCTATGCGATCGCGCATCCCCTCGCGGACGGTAGCCTCATCGTCGGCAATAGCTATGCGATACACCGTGGGTATTGTACCATGACCTCTCCCGATCGTCTGCGGCGGGCGTGGATCGGAGTTCGCGTGAAGCGAGTGCCGATCGCATGCCGGCGGCAGGCATTGAATCGGAAGATCACACTATAGATACATTGGAGGCCCGAAATGCTGAAAGGAATACCATCTATCCTCTCTCCCGAGCTGTTGAAGATCCTCATGGAGATGGGGCACGGAGACGAACTGTGCATCGGTGACGGGAACTTCCCGGCCGCCGCGTACGCACAACGGCTGGTGCGGCTCGACGGTAATGCGGTTCCCGAGATACTCGACGCGATTCTTCGTTTTTTTCCGCTGGACACCTTCGTAAAGCGGCCGGCCGCCCTCATGAAAGTGGTCGACAGGAAGGCCGGCGAGCCGCCGATCTGGAAGGAATACGAGGAGATCGTTCGCCGCTATGAGGCCGACGCCTTCGGCGGCGGGTTCGAGCACGTCGAACGCTTCGCCTTCTACGAGCGGGCGAAGCAGGCGTACGCGATCGTCGCAACGAGCGAGACCGCGCTGTATGCGAACATCATCCTGAAGAAGGGCGTGGTAATCGAGTAGACCGGTGGCGCGGAGCCACAGCCGACTCGACGCACGTGGGGCGCAGCCGACTCGACGCACGTGGGCCGCAGCCGACTCGACGCACGTGGGCCGCCCGGCGCGGGGCCCCCCAAACGTCCCGCGCTCGCCGCGATGCCCCGCCCAACCCCAAACGTCCCGCGCTCGCCGCGATGCCCCGGGCCGCCCGCCGTGCGCCGGGCAGCCGCTCACACTCCCGCCGCGTCCAGCCGTCGCTTTTGCTCGTCGGTGAGCGAGAGCTGCTCGGCGGCGATGATCTCATCGATCTGCTGCACGCTGCTCGCCGCCACAACCGGTACGACCGGAAAGGTGTGATGCAGCATCCACGCGATGACGATTTGATTCGCCGTCGCCCCGAGCTCGCCGGCGACCTCACGCAGCGCCTTCAGGCGTGCATCGGAGTCCGGTCCCTCGTACTGCGCGGGGAACGACTTGTCCTCGCGAGCGTACGCTCCGCCGAGCAGCGGGGAGTACGGCAGCAGCGGAAAGCTTTCGCCGGCGCAGAAATCGAGCAGCTCCTCGCTCGCGGCGAGCTGCGGCTCGAAGCTCGTGCCGGCCCTCGGGCGCAGGTAGGAGTAGCGCTGCTGAATGCCGATGTAGGCCGGTCTTCTGTCGCGCTCGCCGATGTCGAGCGACTTCTGCAGTCGCCACGCGGTGAAGTTGCTCGCGCCGATGTAGCGCACCTTCCCGGTGTCGACGAGCCGATCGAATGCCTCGAGGGTCTCGTCGACCGGGGTGTTTCGATCGTCCTTGTGGGCGTAGTACAGGTCGATGCGATCTATCCCGAGGCGTTTCAGGCTCTTATCGCACTCCTCGACGATGAGCTCGGCCGTGAGTCCACGCTCGACTCCCGGATACTCGAAACCGACCTTTGTCGCGATCACGAGGTCGTCCCGGTTGCCGCGCTCTTGCATCCAGCGGCCGATCAACTCCTCGCTCTCGCCGCCGGAGCAGCCATCAATCCAGCGGGCGTAGATGTTCGCCGTATCGAGGAAGTTGCCTCCCGCCTCGACGAAGCGGTCGAGAATCGTTTGCGAGCTCGCCGCGTCGTCTCTGCTTCCGAAATGCATCGTCCCGAGGCAAAGCCGCGAGACCGAGAGATCGCTCTGTCCTAGGGTAATCCGTTTCATTCCTGCTCCTTCTTGAGTATGTGTGATGGTCCGGCGGCGCCGGCCGGGCCGCGGCCGCCAGGGCCCGTCGCGCGGACCTGCCTGCCGATCCGTCGCCGTAGCCTCCGAATCGCTTCGCCGGCTACTTCACGTGCTTGCGCTCGAGAGCGTGGTAGCGATCGATCATCTTCTCCCACTTCCGGGATGCCGCCGGATCGGGCGCTATCTCTTCGGTCCCGCCGGCGAATCGGGCGACCACCTCGTCGTACGAACAGTTGAGCGCCAGGCGTGCAGCGCTCAGCGCGCAGCCGAACGGCGCGGCCGCCTCGGCGTTTGCAGCCACGCTGACCGTGGCGCCGAAGGCATCGGCGATCGCCTGCCGCAGGAAGCGGTTCGCCGCCCCGCCGCCGACCACGTTTACGCGATCGACATCGGCGAGATGGCGCGAATGCAGCCGCATCGAGGCCACCTGTGAGAGATGAAGCGCTCGCACGTTCGCCTGCGGCTCGGATTCCTCGAAGCCGTCCCGAATGATACCGGCCGGCGCGACCGGCACGCTCTCATCGGAGAGATACGGCAGCATGATCGGTTCGTGTGCCGGATCGATGTCGCGCCCGCCGGCGAGCTCGGCGTAGGCATCCCACGCGCCGCCGGCGAAGCGATCGCAGAACTCGCGGTGCAGCTTGCCTCCGTTGGTGATGACGGTAAGCGCCATCGCAAGCCCCGGGCGATAGCCGAAGACGTTGTAGCTGCCGTCGGCCGACGGGGTCGGTATGGCCATCGGGCCGCAGACGGTGTAGCTGCTGCCCATGCTCACGAGCGCACCGTCGCCGACGCCGAGCAGGGTTGCCGGGTTGTCGCCGGTGGCCGCCAGGACGATCGCATCGTCGGCGACCCCGTGGCGTCGTGTGAAGTACGGTGAGACCGTCCCGAGCGGCGTATCGTAGGCGACCATGCCGCCGACCATCGAGCCGAGTCGGGCGGGGGAGGAGTCGCCGCACAGCCGCGCGGCCGCGGCCAGTGCCGCCGGCGAGAAACCGGGGTGATCGATGTCGAGATGGTTGAGGTTCGTGCCCCAGCCGTCGCCGGTGTCGACCGGCGCGATTCTCCCGGTGAGTACGGAGGTCAGCCACGCGCTGAGCAGCTGAACGTGCGCGGTCGCCCGGTACTCCTGCGGCGCCTCGTTCGCCCAGCGGATGATCTGTGAGGCGGGAAAGCGCAATTCGGCTCTGTTCCCGGTGACCGCCTCGATGCCGC
>PUOG01000263.1 GCA_003552745.1 Spirochaetaceae bacterium | reverse complement strand
GGAATTGGTGCGAGCAATTAAGTTTGAGTGGGGTGACCACAGCACACAGGTGTTTGATGGATTTCCGATTGATTACTCCAAATCAGTTGAAGGCTTAGACCAGTCGGATATAATCGAACACGCGATTGAACACATAAGCCCCGACATACAGAGTGGTTATATAAATCCTGATAGGTTTGACAATAGGGGAGCATTTGTTGTTGCAGTTAAATCGGACAAAGTGATTGAGTCAAATGTAACTATTGGTTCTGAAACACACGTTGTTTTGAATGGCTGGTTTTCTTTGCCAATGTTGCTGTTGAATTACAATCGTGAAATGCACTTTGGGAAAGCACACGTTAACCAGATTGAGAAAGATATAAACAAAAAACAAACATCGGTTTTGTCAGTAGATTTACCTGTTGATGATGAATTTGTGCAAAACATCAAAAACCTTAAGCTTTCAACTGAATATGGGTTTGGGTATATTAAGGAATTAGTTGTAAATTTGAATAGTATGTACGCAAGTGGTACGCTTAAAATAAATGAGCAATGAATTATCAGCCTATAGCATTTTACGACAACATTGATAAACAATACCATAGGCTGTTCAGGGCACATGGCAGAATTGTAGGTGTTTATGCTCCTGCTGGAAAAATACCAGCGTTTCAGCTTGTAGTTACATCGAGTGCAAGTAGTGTAGCAAGTGTCAGCATGGTAAACATCAAAACTGGTACATCAATTGACGTACACGCTCAGTTGTCAGGACATGGCTTGACCCTCAAAACAGTTGAAGATGCAGATTACAAATTGGTAATTTACCCAAATTTGAATGATTCTGTTAATGTTGGACATGGGATGTACTACTTACAAGTTGATGTGACTGGTGACAAGACATATTACTCGGAAATAATCACTGTTTGCAACCCGAATGGGTTTATGCAGCTTGTATGGTGGAATGACGATAATTTTGAGTTGCCTGAACATCATTTTGATTTTGAGAACGAGTTTTTTTTCAACGCATACTTCAAAGCTGAGTTGGGCAAGCCAATGTATGTTTATGAAGATACGATACACAGGCGAGACGGTTTTGATTTTCCTGAAAAAATAATCAGCCTCAAACGTTACCAGTTTGAGGATTTCATGACTGAGCCGTTTTGGGATGGTATCAGAGTTGTAAGGTTATTTGACCACATCCGTTTGGTTCACTCAGGGGGCGAAATGCAATGTAACGGATTGGATTTTGAAATTTCGTGGGACGTTGACGGATATATAGGAATCGGAAGCCTGGTAATTGAAACGAACAATGTAGTTAAGTCAACAGGCAAAACGTTAGGTGAGCCTCCACCATTGCCGCAACCTGTTCCTTCATACACGTTGACCATAAAAGTACAGGCAGCAGGTGACCCAAGGATTGCTGGTTCTATTACCTTCAATTATGCAGTGTATTGGCTGCAAGACAATGAGGTTATAATCCCCAACGTTCCTGATGGAACTTACAGCTATGACATTTTTCCTGACCACCCATACAACACTGTAACAGAAACTGTTACGATTAACGGTGAAGATAAAGTTGTTACAATAACGTTAAGTATATTCGACCCGCCTGCACCGGAAATAGACCTTCACAGCATGACTATTGCTTTATGGCATGGGGAAGCCGAAAACGACTTGATTACCAATGGAACAATATCTGTTCACGGCACTGGATATTTGAACATATTACCGATTATTCCACATTCCGGCAGCTACATGGGCAATATTTTTGATGAAATAAAAAACACCACACAGTCAGGGGCGGTTTACAATATTACTGTAAATGCAACAGGGTTCATATCAAAAGTATTGTCAGATGTTGAGGTCAATGAAAGCTTCACAAAACATATTCAGCTAACAAAAATTGATGTTGCGCCGCCTGAAGAAGGCGACATGCCAAAAATGGGTTATATGACAAATGACCAATTTATTGCCGTAGGTGAAGCATATAATCTTGACATTATAGAAGGCAATACATACGGAGACCAGCAAAAAGATTTGCCTACGCCAAATCATACGGGCTTTCCTGACACGATAGATGTCATGTGGAAGGGTGAGTTTAGCGAAATGGAGGAATATTTGGAGTATCACATGTGGATTGCTGTACCAATAAGCCTTCAGAAAGATGTTTTGTCACACTACGAAACAATTGGGGCGGTTCAGGCATCTGGCTTATTTTATAATGTCGGTGAAATCATGTCAATGCATGGGTATATTATATATGTGCTTAATATAACAGCACCAGTTGACATCAGGTTAAGGAGGCCGTTAATTAGACCGTAATGACATATAGCAGGAATCTTTTACTTGTAAAATTGTTCAATGTCCGAGAACCTCTTGAACCTGCAAAAATAGTGGGGGCTGGATTAGAGTTTGATACTGTTTTTGACATACCGGAAACATTGCGGTATGCTGGCAAGAGGGTGTATGATATAACAGAAGATGAACTGTATTACTTTGACGAAAACTTAATTCCACGAAAAAAGGAGAATTTCAGAATTAAACAAACAGTAGCTGAGAGAGATGCTATACCCATAGAGTTTCGTGAATGGAGCATGTTGATAGCTGTCTATGATGACG
>PUOG01000340.1 GCA_003552745.1 Spirochaetaceae bacterium | reverse complement strand
ATCTGCGTGTGGTCATCGGACGGCACCGGCGGTTTCAGCGTCGTATTCGGCTTGCGTGCTTTCGACATATCAGGCAGTTCCTTCGCGCCGTTCGATGCTATCACAGATCCTCGTACTTCGGCTTCGGAGAACGTGAGAGCAGCGTCGAAATTGCGGCACCCGCAGCCCCGACGGCGTGCCCCGGGCTCGCTCCGGCGTGCCCCGGCCGGCGTCCAGCTGACCTCGGCGGCGCGATCCAACGTGCGCGGCATTCGGGCACCGCCGGCGACCGCGCCTCGGAACCCATCGCCGGCCTCATCCCGCCGAGAAGCGCCCGCACTCGCCGGCCGGGTCGCGTGGGGTGCGGCGCTGCGCGTCTCGCGCCGCATACTTCAGTCCTCGGCACCGCTCCGGACCGACCGGAGCCGAGCGGGCTCCGGTCGGTCCTCGTCCGCCGGCCTATTGCGGCTCACTGCCGATCGCCTGAGCCCTTCGGGCGGCGCCTGCGGGCTTTCCGTGTCGCCCGCTCACGCAGAAGAGTGTATGTGTCGACCGGTGGCGTTCGTTGAATCGTGACCGTACAGCGTCCCGACATGCTACACCCGACCTACCACGGGCAAGGTTCGGCCGGAGCGTGAACTCGACCCGGAGTTCCCGCCCGCGCTGTTACACGTCGCGACGATCGGTGAGGTCACGGACGAGAGCCTCCGGTGTGATACAATCGCCGGAGGTGGCAACGAAGCGGAACGTGGTGGTTCTGGCTGTTGGCAGCGCGTATTCTATACGTACGATCATCGAGGGGCTGATTCGCGTGGGCGGACGCACGGCGTGGATGGATGCTCTGCTCCTGAGGCGGCGCCACGGAGCGTACCAGGCGACCGCCGAGACACCGGGCGCCGCGGCCACGGGACGGGCCGCCCCCCGCCTCGGCCACGGCACGCTCCGAAGGCCGCGGCGACTACCCAACGCCCCCAACCCCGGCTGGCGACCTAATATAAGGAGAGCCGAGTGAAGACAAAGCGCGTTCTGATCTTCTTCCTGTCACTCATGGCGGTCATGGTCGTTCTCGCGCTCATTTTTCCCGACCGGCTCGAGCTGCTCCTCGACAGGCCGGCACTCTACCGGCATGTACTCTTCGTCCACATCGTTGCCGCCACGATATTCTTCGCGAACGCGGTCATCGGAATGCTGTGGGAGTATCGGAGCCTCGCCTCGGGGCGCCCGCCGGTCATCCTGCACACCTACGAAACGGTTACCTGGCTCGACGCCCGCTTCTCCTCACCGATGATCGTCGTTACCGTCGTCTCCGGTATCATGCTCAGCGTCATCCTCGGCGGCATCTGGCGGATCGGCTGGCTCTCGCTCGCCTTTCTGCTGTTTATCTTTTCCGGAATGGTCTGGGTCGGCAGCGATATCCGTACGCAGTACCGGATCAGGAAACTCATCGCCGATGTCGATCCTCGAGCCCGGGCGCTTCCTCGAGAGCTCACGCGGCTTCTCAAGTTGCGGCTGTGGATATCGACGGCAGGGGTTATTCCGCTCATCGCGGTGTTCATTCTCATGGTGTACAAACCGGAGTTCGCCCCGGTCGCCGAGTGGTTCAGGTAGCGCCGGGGCCAACAACGCATCATCACTGCCGCCGCGCACCCCGCTCACCCCCGGCAAAGCACCGCGGCCCGCTCCGCATCATCAATGGGGCGTCGCACCCCGGTCGCCCCGGCAAAGCGCCGAAACCCGCAGCGGATTATCAACGCCGCCGCTCACCCGGCTCACGTGGGCAAAGCACCGCGGCCCGCTCCGCATCATCAAAACCGGCGAGCTCGAGGCTGGCCTCCCAGAGCGCGCCGGCGGCCGCTTTATCCAGCGCCGGCGGCGCAGGATTCTCCGGAGTGGTCAGGTTGAAGAACCTTCCGCTGATGCCTCCGACTTCCGCCGATACGCCGAGGTAGTACAGCGCGTCGGCGGAGATCGTGGCGGGCCGGAAGCTCCGCTCGAGGATGTTGCGCTTGAACCAGCGGTAGAACGCCCCGTTATCCTTTCCCGATTCGGTCCTGACCGCTCCCGGGTGCATGGCGTTGATCGTCACGTTGCTTCCGTCGAGCAGATCATCGAACACGAGCATTGCCAGAAGCTGAGCCAGCTTCGCCGATCCGTAACTGCGCAGGCCGGAGTATCGGCGGCGCTTCCAGTTCAGATCTTCCAGATGCAGCCCCCACGGAGCGAAGCGGTGCGCTTCGGAGTTCACCAGAAGCACGCGTCCGCGCCGCTGCCCCCGCAGCTTCTCCTGGAGCAGGCAGTTGATGACGAACGAAGATAGATGGTTCACCGCGAAGACGTTGTCCAGACCGTCGACCGTCTCCACGCGCCGTGTCAGATACGTGCCGGCGTTGTGGATCAATACGTCGATAGGTTCGTCGAGCTGCGCCAGCGCGTGTCCGGCGCGGTGCATCTCGTCGAGCCGGCTGAGGTCGGCGATGATCTCGCGGCAGCGGATGCCGAACTCGCTCTCCATCTCGCGGCAGAAGAGTCGCGACCTCTCGGCGTTGCGGTTGATGCAGAGAAGGTCGGCGCCGCCGCCGGCGTACGCGCGAGCGGTCGCGTACCCGATCCCGGATGT
>PUOG01000360.1 GCA_003552745.1 Spirochaetaceae bacterium | reverse complement strand
TGCTACCGACGGAGCCGATGATCCGCCCGGCATGAACCCGGCCCCCGGATTCTACTGCAATATCGAGCAAATGCCCATAGAAGCTCGTAAAAACTTCATCGTGTTCCAGAATGACGTAGTTTCCGTATACTCGGTCGAATCCTTTCTCCGCGACGACACCCTCCCGCACCGCCCGGACCGGTGCGCCGGGCGTAGCAGCCATATCGATTCCGGTATGGAAACTCGCTCTGCCGGTAAACGGGTTTGGTCTCGTTCCGAACGGGGAGCTGATCCGGTACTCGTCGAGAGGACTGCGGAAGAGAACCCCGAGAAACGCTCGGCGTTCGGCAGCGGTGAAGTCATCTCCCGGAAAGAAGAGGAATCGTCTCCGATCTCCGTCATGAGTTACGACTGTCTCGATACCTTCCGAATCGACTGTTCTCTCGCGACGGTCGCCCGGATCCTGCGGAGTAGGCAATTCGGGGTCGGTCTCCTCGGTCTCTGTTATCTCCAGTTCCAGCATCTCAGGCGGAAGCCGTCCGCTCAGCATGTACTCCAGGTCGCTCTCGGGACGTATCGGAGCGAACACACCCGGCTGGTTCGGGATCAGAATCTCCTCGACATCGGAAGGGAAGCTCGCCTCACTCAGTCCGTTCAATGTGGCGAGCGTTGCATGCGAGAGTGCGAGCCGTGATGACACACGCATGAACGTATCTTCTTCGTCGAGTCGGTAGCGGAACAGCGACAGCGCCGGACGGTCGCGACCTGTTCGTGAGGAGCGATGAAACTCCGAAATATCGCTCTGGATTTGCCGAAAGAGTACATCGGCGTTGTCGAGCGTCGAAAGAAGTGGATACTCCGAGGATGCGCCCACTTGTGCGACCACGAGCAGGAGCGAAACGAGGGCTGATGATGCAGCGATTCGATACATACGCGGTGTCACCGAGTTCATCGCCCCTTCAGACTCGATGCGCGCGGACGTCCGCCGAAATATCCGGCGGCGGCGATCACCAGGGCGAGAAGCGGGATACCGATTGCCGGCAATCCGTTCACCACAGCTACCGCACTGACGTAGGCGGCAGCCAGCCATGCCACCCATTTGAGGGTGTTTGCGAGTCGCGGGAGGATGGCTGACGTTCCACCTGCGCGAATCTTTCGCACGAGTATCGTGAGAAGCAGGAGGAGAACCAGACCGGCCAATACGGCGCTATACACCCTCGGTGCAAGAGTAGCCGCCAGCCAGAGTGGAAGGACAATGAGCGCCGATACGAGGGCAGCCGCTGCAGCAACGAGGAACGCCCCGCCGAGGAGATTCGCAATACGTGCGAATCCATCCAGGGCACGTTCCAGAACAGCGTTTACACTCCTCTGCTCAGAGCTCATCAAGCATCTCTCCGAAGCGGTTCGTGCGTTCAGTATGCCCGAGAGCCTCGTTGACTTCAACGAGCTCGTGCAGAATAGCCTCATATGCCCGCTGGTTGTCGGACGCGCGGGCTACCGTCAGCGCGCGTTCCAGGTACTCGACTGACTCCTCGTCTCGTTCGGCTCGTCTCGAAATCGTCGCGATCGCGCGCAAACTGGCGATTATCCCGGGAGTGTTCTCCATGCTTCTATCCAGCTCCAGCGCTTCTCGTGCGTGTTCGAGCGCTTTGTCGTACTCTCCACTCCGCGAGGCGACGGAGGCGAGCATATAGTGGTTCGATGCGAGCTCCACGCGACGGTTGAGGTCGCTGTTAATTGCTTTTGCGCGTTCGAGCTGATCGCGGGCCTCCTCGAAGCGTTCGCGCCCGGCGTACGCGGAGCCGAGATTGTGGCGAATGACGGCCTCCTGGCGGCGGTAGTCACCGTTTCCATCGATCAGCTCGAGTGCCTCTTGAAACAGGGCCTCCGCCTCATCGTAGTTGCGATCGTCGACAGCGAGCGAACCGAGGTTCGCGATACTCTCCGCCTCGATACGAGAGCTCCCGGCGCGCACTGCGATCCGCCGCCCCTCCTCGTACTCACTGCGCGCTTCATCCGGATAGCCCTGGGCCTGCCACGTTCGCCCGAGCGAGTTGTGAAGCCCGGCGAGCTGCCCGAGACTGTCAACGCTTCCGGCGAGATCGTACGCTAACTCGTAGAAACTTCGCGCCTGCTCGTATTGCCCACGCCGATAGTAGTTGTCGCCGTATTCGGTGTACTGAGCCGCTCGGTTTCGCACCGTACGTACCTCGTCGGGCTGATCCGGAAGGGAGGAGCACGCGCCGGTGAGTAGAATCACGCCGGCGAGTGAAATCGCGCACGCGACGCCGATGAGGGCGCCGTTCATGCGAGTAGGCACCATCATCATCAGAACTCCGCCTCTCGCAGGCTCTCGAACCCGCCATGCGGCTCCGGCCGTTCGGGAATACCGCGGCGTAACAGCGGATTGTTGCGAAGTCCTATCAGGACATCTTGCCCGACCGCCAGCGCGTCGCGCCCTTCCTCCAGCAGCCCCGCCAGCTGAGGCGCCTGTCGTCCGAAGTATCTCGTGAGCTCGTTCAACTCCTCCATCGAATCGTTCAGCGAAATGAGCATCTGCTCCACCTGGTTGAAGAGCCGATCATCGTCGTCGAAGAGCGTGGCGAGCGAGCCGTGAGG
>PUOG01000141.1 GCA_003552745.1 Spirochaetaceae bacterium | reverse complement strand
TGGCTCGAGCGGTCGAACGTGAGCCCGAAGTTCATCGACAGCATCGTTCTTACGCACTCTCACGCCGACCACGATGCCGGAACGTTCCAGAAGATTCTCGAGGAGGCGCGGATCACCGTCTACACGACGCGCACGATCATGGGCAGTTTCCTGCGTAAGTACTCCGCCTTCTCGGGAGAGTCACCCGAATTCCTGCAGAAGCTCTTCACATTCCATCCGGTCTACATGGGGCGTCCGTTCTATTTGCACGGCGGCGAGTTTCGCATCTACTATTCGCTGCATTCGATCCCGACCATGGCGTTCCGGCTGAATTTTCAGGGCAAGAGCTTCGTCTACTCCAGCGATCACCAGGCCGACCCGGCGATCCACCGGAAACTGCTCGAAGACGGAATCATCGAGCAGAAGCGGTACGAGCAGCTGCAGAGCTTCGCGTGGGATAGCGATGTGATCTACCATGAAGCCGGCATCGCACCGCTTCACACTCCGGCAAGCTATCTGCAGACGCTGCCGGCGGAGATCCGTTCAAGAATGCAGCTTTTCCATATCGCCGAGAAAGATATGCCGGCCGACGGCAGCCTGAGCAGGGCGACCTTCGGCATCGAGAATACCTTGTATTTCGAGGCCGAACCGCCGCCGTACGAGGATGCATATCGAGCCCTCGATGTCCTGAAGCATCTCGATTTTGCCGATGAACTATCGATTAACGACGTTCAGGAATTCCTGAGCGTCATCGAGCGGCGAACGTATCGGAAGGGTGAGACAATCATCGAACGTGGTAGTCGTGGATCGCATTTTTTCGTGATAATGCGGGGCAATGCGGTCGTCGTCGCGGAGAACCTCGTCCGAGGTAAACGGCTCGGCGCCTACGACTATTTCGGCGAGGTGGCACTGCTCACCGATAGCCTTCGAACCGCCGATATCGTAGCCGAGTCGGAGGTAGAGGCGGTAAGCATCGCCAGGAGCCAGTTCCTGAACCTCATCTCCGGTACCGAATTCGAGACGACGCTGCGCCGGCTGATTCGCAATCGCAGCGACGAGACGTGGAACCTGCTCGTCGGCAGCGAGTATTTCGCCGAACTGACGGACTATCAGCGGATGTGGCTCGAATCGGTGCTCGAAGCGGATACCATCGATGAACCGGCGACACTCGTGCGAAAGGGGCGGAGGATCGACGGCATCTACCTGATTCGCTCCGGTGAGGCGACAAGGATCGGGCCGGGGCGGCGACGACGTAAGCTCGGCCCCGGGGCAATGATCGGCGATATGCAGTCGATTCACCGCGATGCGCCGGCCGGCTATACGGTGAAGAACGAGCAACCGCTGTCGGTCTTCCGAATTCGCCGCGAGCTGCTCGAGCCGTTTCTGCGTCGCAATCCGGGTGTGGCAATGCGAGTGCCGTCGGCCGGGGAGTGATCGCTGCGGGTCACGCAACCATAACGCGGCGACCGCCGCGGAAGACACTGATGCGTTTGGTCGACTCGCTTATCGCCATCGAGATCGCACCGCTCACCGCGGTAATCGCCGCAGCGGCGGCGTGACGTGCGCCGAGACCCGAGGGAAGATCATGAATTGCGCGGTCGGCGCGCAGGTAGGTGCCGGCGCTCTCGATGACGCCGCTACCTCGAATGACGAATGCCCCGTCGATTCGGGAGAACTCCTTGATCGTCTCCTCGAGACTCGGATCGAGCACGTTCCGCTCGTCTTCGGGAATGCCTCGAAACGGGTTCACGAGAAGTTGCTGGCAGTGCCTTCGGACGTTCTGGTAGTCGCCCACGACAAAGATTGCGCCGGCCGGCTTCCCTTCGCGTCCCTCCTGCGCGAGCTCCAGGGCGAGCTGCAGGACACGCGTGAAAACGAGATTCTCTACGTCGCGACCGATTCCTCCGTCGGGAACCCGGAAGAAGTAGGAGAACTCTCGCTCGAGATTCGAGAAGCGAATGGTGTCGAGGGAGCCACTCTCCGGCTCACCGAACACACTCATTACGCGCTCACTTCGATCGAGCAGGCCTCGGGCGAGGAGGAAGAGCAGCGCCGTCGCGTTGATCGTGCGGTCGGTAGTCGTCTGCACCGGCAGCTCTATGATCTCGTCGACGAAACTGTTCTCGCTGTAGAGCCCGCTCTGGTAGGTGAGCAGAAGGATCCTCCCGGGGTAGCGGTTCCGCGCCTCGTCGAGTTCCTCCGGAATATGGCGGCGCAGAAAATCGAGTGAGCCCATTGCATCCGGATAGAAGAGAATCGCGCTCGCTTGCAGCGTCGTTGCCAGACGGACCGCGTGTACCATCACCTGTGCCGCGCCGGCGGTCTGTCTCTCCTGCCGCTCGATACGCGCCGGTGGATTTCGCATCAGCTCGACGATGCGATCTGCGGTGTCGGCGGCAAGGAGTTTCTCGTAGAGCTCGCGCCGTCTCAGGAGCCGGGCGAGCTCGCTGAGCACGCTGAGGTTCGTGGTCTGCGCCCAGAGCATGAGCAGGATGACGTGGACCGATCCGCCGTCGTATTCGACACCGTTGCGGCTGATCCCGATTGCGGCGACCGTGTCGTCTATATCCGGAATCCGCGCATGGGGAATCGCGACACCTTCCGAGACTCTCGTGGACACCT
>PUOG01000363.1 GCA_003552745.1 Spirochaetaceae bacterium | reverse complement strand
GCTCGTGACGGGAAAGATGAATGCCGCATTGCGTCGCATGGGCTTCCACGGCGTGTTCGAGACCAACTTCGCCGCCGATCTTACGATTATGGAGGAAGGCACCGAGCTTCTCGGCCGCCTTACCGCCCAGTTTCGCGATCACACCAAGACCCATCTCCCGATGGTGACCAGCTGCTGCCCCGGGTGGATCGCGTTTGCTGAATCGCTCTATCCCGAGCTTAAACCGTACATCTCCTCGTGCAAATCGCCGCAGCAGATGTTCGGAGCGCTGGCCAAGACATACTACGCACGCAGCGAGGAGATCGACCCCGAGAATCTGGTGGTCGTGTCGGTCATGCCGTGCACCGCGAAGAAAGCCGAGGCGGTACGCCCCGAAATGTTCTCCAGCGGCTATCAGGATGTCGACCACGTGCTTACCACACGCGAACTCGCAACGATGATCAACACCCTCGGGATCGACTTCACCCAACTCGAATCGGAAGAACCGGATGCGCCGTTCGGCGCGGCGACCGGCGCTTCCGACATCTTCGCCAACACCGGCGGCGTCATGGAGGCGGCGCTCCGCACCGCTCACTACGTTGTGACCGGCCGGCCGATTCCAACCGAGAACCTCCACATTAAGCCGGTTGCGGGACTGGCAGGCGTCAAGGAGGCCGCCGTCGAGTTCGAGAACTGTCGCGAGGCATGGTCGTTTCTCGAAGGGGTCGAGCTCTCGGTTGCGGTATCGCACGGCCTCGGCAATGCCCGTTCGCTCGTAGAGTCGGTGCGTCGCGGTGAGAAGTCGTACGGCTTCATAGAGGTTATGGCGTGTCCGGGCGGCTGCATCGGCGGCGGCGGACAGCCGCGCATGACCAGCGACGACGTCCGACTCGCCCGCATAAAGGCGATCTACTCCGAAGATGAAGGCAAGCCGAAGCGCGCCTCACATGAGAATCCGCATGTTCAACGCTTGTACGAGGAGTTTCTCGAGGAGCCGAACAGCAGGATGGCGCACGACTTGCTGCACATCCATCGATAGATGGCGTTTCGATAGATAGCGTTCTATCAAAAACCGGCGCCCCGGAGGCGCCGGCGGCGCCCCGAGGGCGCCGGTTTTTTTGTTGGTCTAATAGGATGATGTTGGCTACCGCGTGATGCGGGCAACCGCCGGCGATCAGCCGTGCGAGTTAACGAACCGGTCGACGATCGCTGTCGCGCCGACGGCAATCGCCGCTCCGATAAGCGCGGTAGCGAGCTGTACAAGTCCCATTGCCGAGAGCATCGCGCTCGGAAGCACATCCAACTGTACGAACAGCGCAGCGAAGACGAAGATCCATCCCGCTTTCACCGCGGCCGCGCACGGCAGCGTAATCCACGCCGGAACGTTGCGCGAAGACATCAGCTTGATCGAGTAGACAAGCAGCGCATTACCCGCCCAGATGAACGGGAGCATAATCGCGAGAAACGGCGTAAGCGCTCCGAACAGCACCCCTCGTGCCAGCGCGGCAATGCTCGGCATGAATACGACCGGCAGCGCCCGACCGGAGCTGACATTCAACGCCGCGTAGACAAGCGCCGCGTTGACCAGGCTTCCGACCACTAACTGTGGACCGCCGAGTGCGAACGGAATCAGGAACGCAAGCGCGGCGACGATGGTCGTCTCGCGAACGGCACTCTTCAGCCCCAGCCGCTGTTCATCCGCGACAAGTGTGGCGGTTCGTGATGGAAGTATATTCATCGGTTTCTCCCCCTAATCTCGTGACGAAGGTATCAATATATTGTTATCGATTCAAGACTGTAGTGAGTCCAGGCACGTAAAAATCTCGCGCGGATCCCGAGAAGAGTCACCGTCGCTTCACCGCTCGCCTCCATACTCCGACCCAGTTCGGCGAGTCGCCATCCGCCGGTGCCCCGGCATCGAAGTCGGATGATTCGCTTACCAGCGACAGCCCGGCCCCGGCGGCAACCGCACGGACCCGCTCGGGCCGGTGAATCGTCAGATCGAGCGTTGCGACAATCGGCTCAGCGTCGGAGTCGTCACAGTCCGGGCCGTTACAGAAGAAGTACCAGGTGATGTTCTCTCTGCGAATCGGCCCCGCCCCGCTGTCGATCGTGCATAACGAGCGCGACTCGTACCACGAGTACTCTTTCCCATAGGCACGGACCGATCCGCGGTAGACGATACCTTCGCCGTCGGGAGCCACCCCGCTCCCTTCGGTAAAGAGATGCAGCGCAAACCGCCCGCCGCCGGCGAGGTGCTCGGCAACGCAGGAGAACATGCCGGCGAGCTCGCTGTCACCGTCGAGGTGACCCACTCCATTCAGCCCGAGGATTATCAGGTCGAAGCGTTCGTTCAGACTGAAACGGCGCATATCACCTTTCACGAACCGAACGCCGTCGAGCCGTTGTGCCGCGTAGCCGAGCATCTCCTCGCTTGTATCGAGTCCCACAACCTCGTGTCCGGCGCCGGCGAGTGCTCGGGCGATTCGCCCGGTGCCGCACCCGAGCTCGAGAACGCGTGCCCGGCCGGCGAGTGAACCGGCGAGTTGCACGTAGTAGCCGAGATCCTCGGTCACCGAGCGGTGCATGTCGTCGTATAACTGAGGGAGGTGGTACATCGGCG
>PUOG01000279.1 GCA_003552745.1 Spirochaetaceae bacterium | reverse complement strand
TACGCGACACGGCACCGGAACGGAGTTCCGCGGGCCGGGCGACGAAGAGGAGTGGGCGGGGGACCGCTACCCGCTTTCCGCCCGCTCGTCGGTGATCCTCATCGACCCGCGCCGCCGCAGCTGAAACGAGGTGGTGGTGTCGAATTTGCGCGGTGGCGGTTGCACCTAAGAGCTTGTCGGACTTCACTTCGGAATTGAATATTGGGCGCGTACCCTTGCGCGAACATGCATTTCGAAGGTCGGAAGTATGCAACAGGCTGTGCCAATATTCAATTCTGACCACATGTCCGACAAGCTCCCAGCCGCGGCGTGGCCGATCCCGGCCTACTGCTTCACGCGCCCGGTCGCTGCGTCGAAATCGGGAATCGGATTTTCGATGCGCCCCTCGTAAGAATAGAGCCGGACATTCTCCAGTGTGATGCGTGCGATATTGGTCATCGCCTCGCGGGTGAAGAACGCCTGGTGGCTCGTAACCAGAACGTTCGGATAGGCGAGTAAGCGCAGCAGGTTGTCGTCGGTGATGATGCTCGAGGAGTGGTCCTCGAAGAAGAAGTCGGTCTCCTCCTCGTACACATCGAGCCCGGCCGCTCCGACCTTTCCCGAACGCAGCGCTTCGAGTAGATCCTCGGTCCGGATGAGCTTACCGCGGCCGGTATTCACAATCATCACCCCATCTTTCATCATGGCTATGCTCGCACGATCGATCATGTGCACGTTCTCCGGGGTCAACGGACAGTGCAGGCTGATTATGTCGGATCGTTTATAGAGCTCGGTGAGCTTCACATACTCTACACCGTGCTCTCGGCCCCACTCTTCGGCCGGGTACGGATCGTAGGCGAGGACGTGCATCTTCAGCCCGCGCAGGATCTCGCATGTCATGCGCCCGATCTGCCCGGTACCGACAACACCGGCGCATTTCCCGTGCATATCGAAACCGAGTAGCCCCGAGATGGAGAAATTACTGTCGCGGGTGCGGGAGTAGGCGCGATGCGTCTTTCGGTTCAGAGTCAGGATGAGCGCGAGCGCGTGTTCGGCCACTGCGTGGGGCGAGTAGGCGGGGACGCGCACCACGTCGATCCGCCCTTTCAGCGCCTCGAGGTCGATATGGTTGTATCCGGCGCTCCGTAATGCAAGCAGCTTGATTCCGTAACCGGCGAATACGTCGGCGACCTCATTCGTCACAACATCGTTCACGAATACGCAGGCGGTGTCGAACCCTTCGGCGAGAACCGCCGTCTCGGGATTCAGCTTCGCCTCGAAAAAGCTGATGTCGTACGCGTAGTCGCGGTTCTCCTGCGTAAAGAAATCGTGGTCGTACTGCTTCGCATCGAACATCGCTATTCTGGGCATTCCTTCCTCCTCATGGCGGTCTCAGTGGCCACCGTTCGGTAGTGTAAGCACGAGCCGCCTCGAGCGGCAATCTCGACGGTCGCGAACTTGACGGCCGCGAACTTGACGGCCGCGAACCTTGACACGCGACCGGCTATCTCAGCATAGTCGGCAGTACACGATGAACAAAGGCTTTGACCGAGACGAGTAGGCGCGTATCGCGCAACAGAGAGGGTGACCGGAGCGGGCGGCGGGTTCGCCGATCGCCGGGCTGAGAGTCACCTGCGTAGGAGCGTGTTCGAAAACCACTCGCGAGCCGCGGAGTCGAACCGTTCGCCGAGAAAAGCGGGCACAGTAGGCTTCGCCGCCTTAAGGTCGGCGTTACGACCCCGAATGAAGGTGCGGTAATCGCAAAAGCGATTGCCGAAGTAAGGTGGAACCGCGGAAAGCGGCTCGAAGCCCGATGCTTTTCGTCCTTACGCCGTAGAACCGGCGCCGATGTGCGCCGGAACGAAACGCGGCGTGACGGCGGACGGTGTCGGGCTTTTTTTTCGGTGGAGCGCGAACGTTGCGCCCGTCGATCACCGCGCGGCCCGCGGCCGGACGAAACGGCAAGGAGGAACCGAATATGGCACAGATACTCGACGCAGACGTACGTGACAGGAAACTCACCGAAGAGGAGAAGCTCTACCGGATCCGGCACTCGACCGCCCATGTCATGGCGGAGGCGGTGTTGCGGGAGTTTCGCGACGCGAAGATCGCGATCGGCCCGCCGATCGAGAACGGCTTCTACTACGACTTCGATCTGCCGCGCTCACTCACTCCCGAGGATCTCGAGCGAATCGAGGAGCACATGCGACAGATCGTGGAAGAGGACCATCCGTTCGAACGTAAGATCATCTCGCGCGAGGAAGCGCGCGAGCTCTTCGCCGATCAGCCGTACAAACTCGAACTGATCGATGATCTGCCGGAAGGCGAGGAGATTTCGCTGTACACCGTCGACACCTTTACCGACCTGTGCCGCGGACCGCATGCGCACTCGACGAAGGCGATCCATCCGAAGAGCTTCAAGCTGCTCAACACCGCCGGCGCCTACTGGCGCGGCGACGAGAACCGCCCGATGCTGCAGCGCATCTACGGCACCGCGTGGGAGTCACCGAAGGATCTGCGCGCGCACCTCGACCGGCTCGCGGAGATCGAACGCCGCGATCACCGCAAGATCGGCCGTGAGCTCGACCTCTTCTCCACACACGAAGAGGCCGGAAGCGGGCTCATCT
>PUOG01000085.1 GCA_003552745.1 Spirochaetaceae bacterium | reverse complement strand
GGGGGGTAGATGCTAAACCGGAGTCGGGATAGGAAGTTACGCTACGGATGCTTCAGCAATTCCCTTCCCCGGCCGCTTTCTGTGTGAGAGAATAGTACCCACAGCTTTCACTTCGATTTCACACATATTACAGAGTTGTAATGATATTGTGATTATCGTGACATGCCGATCACGACTTCCGACTCCTGCCGGTATATCCGGAAGAGCACCTCGGTATGGCTTTCATCGTTTATCTGCCGGTAGAAGTCGTGAACCGAGCCGATGCGCGTGCCGTTCACCTGTCGGATAATGTCTCCCGGTCGCAGGCCCGCGATCGATGCGGGTCCTCCCTGAAGCACGTGACTCACGACGACATCCCCCATGCTTCGGCCGAGATTGAGTTCGCTGCGCACCTCGTCCGAGACGCCGACCACCGCCAGCCCCGGCCAGAGCCTCCCCCGCCCGTCTTCGATCTCCTGCCTGCTGCCGACACGTACGTTCAATTCGACGGGCTCGCCGTAGCGAAAGAGCTCGAACCGCATGACCGAGCCCGGGGAGACCGCTCCCACGAGTCGCGTCACGTCGTCTGTGATGCGCACGGGACGTCCATCGATACGCGTGATAATGTCGCCGGGCAACAGTCCCGCTCGCGACGCCGGCGATGAAGTGATCACGTCGAAGATGAGTGCACCGTCGGTGTCTTCCGGCAATCCGCTCAACGCACCGGGCAGTGGTCGCCCGGTGTTCACCCCGAGCCAGCCGTATTGCACCGAGCCACGGACAATAAGATCTTCAATGGCGCGTTTCGCGTTGTTGATGGGAATCGCGAATCCGAGTCCGATGCTCCCTCCACCGTTGCTGCCGGAAACGATCCACGTGTTGATTCCGACAACCTCACCGTAGAGGTTCACCAACGGTCCGCCCGAGTTGCCACGGTTGATCGCAGCGTCGGTCTGTATGTAGTCGGTAAAGTGGCTGGCTACACTGCCCCTGCCCGGGCGATTGACCGCACTGACAATGCCCATGGTGACCGTTGAATCGTAGCCGAGCGGGTTTCCGACCGCGAACGCCCAGTCTCCCGGTTCAACCAGATCGGAATCGCCGAGCTGTGCCAGCGGCATCTCGGCATAGCTTTGAAAACGCACGAGCGCAAGATCGCGGTACGGATCATCTCCGACGAGCTCGGCCGCGAACTCACGACCGTCGGTAAGCCGAACCGTGATCTCCTGCGCATTTCCGATAACGTGCTTGTTCGTCGCGACGTAAACATCGCTCGCGTCCTGATGAACGAGAATTCCACTTCCGAGCCCTCGGCGACGCCGTTCAGGCGGTGGCTGAGGCGTCGGGTTTCGCCCGAGAAGGTGGTCGAGCAGCGATCGCTGCGGAATCTCCGGAGAGACGGTCTCCACAACATTGATCTCGACGACGGTCGGCCGGACATCGCGCACGATACGGCGAAAGGTGCGTTGGGATGCCTCCATGATCACGAACGAATCGGGCGTCTCGGCGCGAAATGCCGTCCGAGTTTCGGCATGAACCGGGCGCTCGGTTGAAACAAAGCCGAGGCACGCGAACACAAGCACGGCGATCGCTGTTTTCATGACTCTTCGTCGAAACCTCCCGGAAACAATTCTCAGGCGCACGGCACCCCTGGAGTATTACGAAAAAATATCGGCGAATGCTTTCCGGCCGATTTCAGATCGATTACACCTTTGTAATCAATGCGATCATTCGACTGAATGAGCAGGCGAAATGACCGGCAGCGTCACTCGCACCTCGGTGCCGATCCCGATCTGGGAGTGGACTTCTACCGTGCCGCCGTGTGCCTCGACGATCGCTTTTACCAGACTCAGCCCGAGTCCGAGACCCGGCCGCGAGCGTGCCTCCTGACCGCGATAGAGACGGTTCCAGATCCTGGGCATATCGTCTTCCTCGATACCGGCGCCGTTATCGCGTACCCGGAAGACGACACGGTCATCGAGTGCAAGGCACGAAAGCTCGACGCTCGACCCGTTCGGCGAGTACTTGATCGCATTGTCGAGCAGATTCGCGAGTACCTGTCGCAGCCGCACCGGGTCGGCTTGCAGCGTCATCCCCTCAACGTCGCCAATCTCGATTCGGATCTCCTTCGCATCGGCTACATACTCGTACAGCTCAGCGGTATCGCGCAGTACATGACCGGCGTCGACCTCCTCGATCCGGAGGTTCAGCGCGCCTGATTGTGCCTCCGAGATATCCATGAGCGTATTGAGCAGTCGAAGCATCGTGTCACTTTCCTCGACGCAGTCGGCCAGCGCCTCCCGAAGGACCGCCTCGTCGCCCGGTTCATGCTTCAACGCCAGCTCCGCGTTTCCGCGCATCCGTGTAATCGGAGTCCGAAGATCGTGCGCCACCGCGTCGAGCGCATCGTGCATGCCGCCGATGAGCCGCTCTATGCGCGTGAGCATCTCATTGAAGTAGAGAACCAGCTCATGCATATCTCCCTGATCGCGAAGAAAGCCTCCCTCTTCCGGGATACGGGTATCGAAACGACCGGTCACGAGAATCGAATGGACGGTATCGCTCAAGTCGCGCACCGGCTTCAGCACGCGGAAGGCGAGAAGCAGCCCGAGCACGAGACTGGTGACGACAACCGCGGAGGCGATAATCATGAAGTTCCGCTGGAAGAGATCGAGCAGCTGATCGCGATCCTCGGTGCTCAATCCCACCTGAAGATAGTAGTCCGGGCTCAGACTGATGCCGGCGAGCTCCAGTCGATACGGCAAGGTATCCGACTCGAGCACTTTCACCCCTTCCCAATCGGATAACTCACCCCGCTCGAGCTCGCTCAGATTGAAGCCTTGCTGCCAGAGCGCGGGGACGCTGAAGAACTGCGTCTCATTGTCCGCATCGGCGATGCGGACGAAAAAAGCGCGTTCACCCACGAGTACGGTCCGTGCATCGATCTCGCTTCGCAGCGCGTCGACCCCACCGGACTGGAACCGCGCCCAGTAGCCGAGCAACCGGGTCGAGAGTTCCTGAAGATCGTCGCGCTGCAGCGAATTGTAGAGGGAAAAGAAGCTGATCGAGAAGAGGACGATCGCTCCGATGAGAAAGATCGATGAGAACAGAAGCGTGAGCCTGACGTACGTCGCCGACAGAAACCGGCTGAGCGTTTCCGAGAAGGCGCTAAGCGCTCTTGAGAACGTAGCCGACCCCGCGGACGGTGTGAATAAACTTTTGATCGAAGCCTTCATCTACTTTCTTCCTCAGACGCCAGACGAGGACGTCTACAACATTTGTCTGTGGATCGAAGTCGTAGTTCCAGACATGTTCCATGATCATCGTTTTCGAAAGCACGGTCCCGGCATTGCGCATCATGTATTCGAGCAGCGAGAACTCCCTCGGCTGCAACTCGATAACTTGATCACCGCGTCGCGCCTCGTGTCTCAACAGGTCGAGCGTCAGATCGCCGTAGCTCAGTGTCGTAGCACTCTTGCCACGCCCCACCCGGCGCATGAGCGCCTGAAGCCGCGCGAGCAGCTCGGAGAAGGAGAACGGCTTGGTCAGGTAATCGTCGCTTCCGGTCTGAATACCCTTTATGCGATCTTCGACCGATCGCTTCGCACTGAGAATGATGATCGGCGTCTCGACGTCCTCTTCGCGAACGCGTTGCACCATCGTCAACCCGTCCATGCCGGGCAGCATGATATCGACCACAGCCGCGTCATAGGCGGTCTGACGCAGGTACGCGTAACCGTCCTCACCGGTCTTCACGCTGTCGACCGCGTACCCGGCCTGTTCCAGCCCCTTAGACACGAACGAGGCGATCTTCTCATCATCTTCGACTACGAGGACTCTCATACTCGGGCTCCCCGTTCACTATAGTGCACCATATCAGGCGAACCGGCGACATCTCCGCAGGCGATGCGTCCGGCACCGAGGCACCGCTCGCCGCTGTAGAGGACTCCGAACTGGCCCGGAGCTACGCCGCGATCCGGCTCTTCGAGTTTGAGGGTGATGTGATGTGACGCGCCGAGCTCGTCCAACCGGCGACCCGCCGAATCGAACCCGGTCGCCGAACACGCAATCCGCTTCGGACCGTGGCGCAGCTTGACCGAGAGTCCGCGCTCGCCGGGGTCTTCCGGCGGAGCCCCGATCCAGTGCAACTCTTCGAGCCGTACCGTATCCGACGCGCTGTCATTGACGCGATCACCGTGGGTTACGAACACGACGTTTTCCTCGACGTCCTTGCCGGTCACGTACCACGGACCGCCGGAGAGACCGAGCCCCTGCCGTTGCCCGATCGTATAGAACCAGAAGCCGCGGTGACGGCCGAGCTCACGCCCGCGCTCCCGATCGACAATCCGCCCTTCGCGCTCACCGAGATAGTGGCGCACGAAATCGGGATAGCGGATCTTCCCGAGAAAGCAGATCCCCTGGCTGTCCGGTCGATTGCGGTTTGCCAGCTGCAATCGGTCCGCGAGCCGTCGCACCTGCCGCTTCGGCAATGTCCCCAGGGGGAAGAGGAGCCGCGCCAGCTGCTCCTGCGACAGATGTGAGAGGAAATAGCTCTGATCCTTTACCGGATCGCATGCCCGGTAGAGGTGGACGCGCTCGCTCTTACCGGATTCCATACCCGGCCGGTGTGCGATTCGATACGAGTCGCCGTCACCGCCGCGAGAAACTGCGGCGTGCCCACCCCGCCCCGGGGCACGTACGACCCGCCCCGGGGCGGGTACGACCCGCCCGTAGTGCCCGCTCGCCACCCACTCGACTCGCTCGCCGACACGTTCGAGAAACGCCCCGAACTTCACCCGCTCATTGCAGAAGATGTCGGGACTCGGGGTTCTCCCCGCGCGCAACTCCTCGATCGTGTACGAAACCACCCGATCGTAGTACTCAATCTGCAGCGACACGACGTTCAATCGTACCCCGAGCGCCTTGCACACCGAACGCGCGTATTCGAGATCTTCCTCCCACGGGCACTGCCCGAGCGAGGTTAACTCATCCTCCAGCCAGATCTTCAGGTACCACGCGCTCACGTTGCGGTACCCGGCTGCGACCAGTCGCGAAAGCGCTACCGAACTGTCGACTCCACCGGAGACCAGCACGCCGATCGAGTCGTTCAGGCCGGGAGCCGGAGCGCCATCGGCAGCAGGATCCCAGGCAACGTTGATGGATCGTGCTTCGCTCATCACTGGATTCACAAGCAGCATTGTGGCAAAGTGCACACGCTCTGGCAACGGCGGAAAAAATTGCCGGGCTCACTACTGAAGTGTTATTCTCAACTGTAGCGAAGGAGCGACCTTTGAATCGTGAAAGACCAGTCGGCATTAGCGACCTCTCCCTGTACCTGCCGCGACCGCATATCGAGCTGAATTCGCTGGTGGAGTACCGAATACAGAGCAACCCGTCACTCGAGCGCCGGTTGCGCCGGGCGCTCTCCACGACCGGCCAGATCGACATGCGCTTCCCCGAGCTGTGGCAGGACAACTCCACGCTCGCCGCGCAGTCGACGCACAATCTGCTGACCGCCGGAAGTGCACCGGACATCTCGAAGCTTCGCTACATCTCGGTCGGAACCGAAACGCCGGTGGATCACTCGAAACCGGTCGCCGCCTACGTGGAGGGTATGCTTCAGCGCGGAGGGCTCGACGTTCCGACAAGTCTCAGCACGTTTCAGGTACAGCACGCGTGTGCCGGTGGGACGGTTGCACTCATGGGTGTCGGTGCACTCCTTCAGCTCTCGTCACGCGAGGACGAGTCAGGTGTCGTCATCTGCTCGGACATCGCACGCTACGACGCACCGAGCACCGCGGAGATCACGCAGGGGGCGGGCGCGGTCGCCTTGAGTGTCGAAAACGACCCGAAACTGGTCGAGATCGATCTCGCCACCCCCGGATACAGTTCGAAGGATGTCGACGATTTCTTCCGCCCGCTCGGCTCCACGACGGCGAAGGTCAAGGGCGGATACTCGGTCCAGTGCTATCACGAGGCACTCGACGCCGCCTTTCTCGATCACTGCGCACGGCGCGGTACCGAACCGAAGAAGGTGCTTGCGGAGACCGACATGTTCGTCGTGCACGTACCGTTCTACCGCATGGCAATTACCGCGATGAGCAATCTACTCTCGAAACACATCGGCGGCGCCGAGCACGATATCGAGCGCTTCCTTGCAGATCGCGGCTTCTACGACGGTCTCGATCCGACCCGCTCCATAGGGAACATCTATTCCGGCTCGGTATACATGGCCCTCATGTTCCAACTCGCCGAACGCTACAACGCCCTCGGCGACGACATCGTGGGCAAGAACGTACTGCTCGCCAGCTACGGTTCGGGCAACACAATGGTGGTTCTTTCGATGAGAGTCGCCGAGTCCGCTCCGCAGGTGATCGCCGAATGGGACATCGAGCGGATACTCGCCGACTCGCGTGAGACCTCGGTCGAGGAATACGAGGCGTGGCTCGAATTCCCTCTCGACCGGGAAGCATACGCGCAGCGGATCGAAGGTATGGAGGTCCCGCGGGGAGCCTACTATCTCGCCTCCATCCGGGAAGACGGATACCGTGAGTACCGAGTCGGGTAATATCGGAGAGCGTAAGGCGCAGCACCTGGAAATCTGCGTCCGCGACGGCGAATTCCTGGTGGAGACCGGGTCGACTCTCTTCGATCGTATTCGCTTTGCGCATCGCGCGCTGCCCGAACTCTCGCTGCAGGAGATCGATACGCGGGTAGACTTTCTCGGCACCAAGATCTCGATGCCGTTCCTCATCAGCTCAATGACCGGCGGAAGCGCAGGCGGATACTCCGCGAACAAAGAACTTGCGACCGCCGCGCAACGGACCGGCGTTCCGGTCGGCATGGGCAGTATCCGGATCCTGTTCCGCAAACCGGAAGTCGTCGAGCACTTTCGACTCAAACGCTACGCTCCGGACGTACCGGTGCTTGCGAACATCGGTGGGGTGCAGGTTCGAGAGACCGAACACGGCGAGATCTTCCGTTGGATACGGGAGCTGGAGGTTGATGGTCTGGCGGTGCACTTGAATCCCGGTCAGGAGCTTGCACAGCCGGACGGTGACCGCGATTTCCGCGGTGTCCTCGATGCGATTAGACGCCTCTGTGACCGCTCTCCGGTCCCTGTCATCGTAAAGGAAACCGGCTTCGGGATCGGGCCGGAGGAGGTTCGCCTCCTCGCCGACGCCGGTGTGGCGTACGTTAACGTCGCCGGATCCGGTGGAACGAACTGGATACAGGTCGAGCGCTACCGGCTCACCGGTGCACCGGAGGATGTCGCCGCGGAGTTCGGGGAATGGGGAATGCCGACGGCGCTGCTGCTCGCCTCCTGTCGCGACTGCGGCGTTCCGATTATCGCCTCCGGTGGCCTGCGCACCGGAATGGACCTCGCCAAATCGCTCGCGCTCGGTGCGCAACTCGGCGCAACTGCACTACCGATGATCCGCGCCGTTCAAAGCGGCGGGAGCGATGCGGTGGTGGCACTCATAGAGCACTTCCGTCAGGTCCTGCTGAATGTTATGCTTTTGACCGGTTGTCGTTCGGTGGAGGAACTTGCCGACGGCAAGATATACTTCGACTCTGATTTCGAGAAACTGCAGAGGCAGTTTCGCGCAACGCAGCGCCCGCGGTGAACTGCAGATCGATACCGGTGCGGTGTGTCGGCGGCATCAACTTTAGAAAGTGGATGTCTGCGTAGTATGAGAAAAACAAGTACTGTACTCACTTCCCCGAACGAAACCGAACCGATCGTGCTCGGCACATCGTTCCGCCGGATGGGCGTACGCGAACGACGCGATTACCTCGCCGTTCGCCTCGGCTTATCGGGAGAGGATGTCGACGCACTGACCGGCGACACCGATCTTACCGACCTCTGCAACGTAATGGTCGAGTCGGCAATCGGCCATATGGCGGTCCCTATGGGGATCGCCGCAGGGTTCGTGATCGACGAGGAGCGGGTCAACGTACCGATGGCGGTCGAGGAACCCTCGGTCATCGCCGCTGCGACGCATGCAGGATCACTGATATCGCGACGGGGCGGCGGCTTTGTCACGATTGCCGATGAACCGGTTATGTGCGCCGAGGTATATCTCCGAGACGCCGACGGCATTCCGAGTGATCGCGTCCTGAAGAAGTTCAAGACGGAGGTTCGCACGCGGCTGCGTGAGCCGCTTCAGGCGATGACCGCCCGTGGAGGTGGATTCCGTGGCCTGCGTGTGGAGCGCGTCGATGATCGACTTACGGCGGTCCGTATCTATGTCGACACGCGTAATGCGATGGGAGCCAACCTGCTGAACAGCGCCGCCGAGTCGATTCGCGAGCTCGCAGCCGACCGTCTCGGTGGGGAATCAATAATGGCGATTCTCTCGAACGCCGCCGACGACAGGACCGCCGAAGCACGGTTCGCCCTCCCCGTAGAGTTCTGTGCACGTGGCAAGCGCGACGGCGACGAGATGGCCGAGCGGATCGTAACAGCCAACACGATCGCCAATCGCGACTACCACCGAGCGGTCACGCACAACAAGGGAATCATGAACGGAGTCTCGAGCCTCGCGTTGGCAACCGGAAACGACACCCGTGCGGTGGAAGCCGCCTGTCACGCATACGCGACCCGCGACGGCCGGTATCGAGCCCTTACCGAATACGAGGTCCGGGACGGAGTGCTGCACGGGAGTTTGAGGCTGCCTCTCGCCCTCGGGACGGTCGGGGGGGGCGTGGCATTTCACCCCGCAAGCAGATTCGCCCTGCGTGTGCTCGGTTCGCCCGATTCACAACGGCTGGCGGCGATCGCTGCGTGCGTCGGGCTGGCTCAGAATTTTGCCGCGATAAGCGCCCTTGTAGGAGAAGGCATCCAGCGCGGACACATGCGGTTACACGCCAACCGTCTCGCGTGGATGGCAGGTGCACGCGGTCGCGAGATCGCGGCGGTAGCGGAACGGATTTCGGCGGCCGGCCGCTTCAACGACGAGACCGCCTGCCGCATGCTCGCCACGGTGCGCAGGGAGAAGTCCAGGGAAACTCCCGACGGCAGCGTATCGGAGTAATCGGATAGAATGCCTTCTGCGCGCGCATCGGCGAGTCCGAGTCTCGCCCTGATCAAATACTGGGGAAAGCAGCCGGGAGGCGTGAATATACCGGCTACCACCAGCGTAGCGGTCGGACTCCATGCGCTGCGAACGACTACCGAGGTGGAGGGCGAGCCGTCGCCCGCAGGTCGCTCACCCGCGGCCCGCCTCTCGATCGACGGGGTAGAACAGTTGATCACGCCGTTCGAAGCGGTCATCGCCGCGGTTCGCGAGCACGCGGAACGCGCCGGTAGCCGCTATTCAGCGTACGACCTCACGATCGACTCGAGGAACAGCTTCCCGACCGCAGCCGGTATCGCCAGCTCGAGCAGCGGATTCGCCGCATTGGTCGGATCGCTCGCGACGTTCTTCGAGCTCGACCTTCCCGACCAGGAAATGAGCGCCCTCGCCCGAACCGGCAGCGGTAGTGCGGCCCGCAGCGTCTTCGGCGGCTTTACCCGCCTCGATGCCGGCTCTCGCAAGGCGTCTCGCATCCACCCGGCCGATCACTGGCCGCAGCTGCGAGTCCTCGTTGCTATTACCGATCGCGCGCCGAAGGCGGTCGGTTCGAGGGAGGCCATGGAACGCACCCGCCGCTCGAGCCCATACTACGATGCATGGGTTTCCGACTCCGTTTCTCTGGTCGACGAGGCGATTGCGGCGATCGGCGAGCGCGATATCGAACGACTGGGGACGGCGATGCGCGCGAGCTACCTGCGCATGACCGGCTCGATGCTGGCAGCCGATCCACCGGTGATCTACTGGATCCCGCAGAGCGTTGCGATTATCCGGCTCTGCGAGGAGCTGCGAGCGAGCGGTATTCACGCCTGGGAGACGATGGACGCAGGCCCTCAGGTGAAGATTCTCACCACTACTGATGATACGCCGGCGATTCGCGCCGCGCTCGAGAGTTCAGGCGCCGTCGTCGGTGTGCTCGAAAGCGAGATCGGCGGTGAACCGAGCTGGAGAGTCGGGTGATACCTTTGATCGACCGTCGCCTGCTCGTCCCCGGTAATCTGTTGCTCGCAGGTGAGTATGCGGTTGTCTGCGAAGGTCGTATCGGCATTACGATCGCCGTTGGGCCACCTGTCGTGGTGAATTTCGAGAGGTGTTCGTCATTCGAGCTCGTGGGCGAGACCGGAGTCGGACGGATGGTCTGGCGCAGCGGCGACTCGCTTCACGCCGGCTCGGAGCCCGGCGACCCCGGCGCCGACGGGAAGCGCCGCGCGCCGGTATTCCGCTCGGTTCTCGCCGTTGTGTGCGACCGCACGCGAATATCGCAGCTGATCGAGCGAAACAACCCGGATAAGCGAGAGTTGCTTCTCGGGGCAATCGAGCGGTTCGCTCGAGGAAAGCACCCACCGGTGCGCATCGCCATCGACTCCCGCCCTTTTTTCGATGCGACCGGGCGGAAACGCGGCTTCGGGTCCAGCGCGGCCTCTACCGTCGCGGCTACCGCCGCCGTTCTCGCTGCAGCCGGTCTCGATCCGGCATATTTTCGTCCACTCGTCTGTTCGATCGCCACTGCCGCCCACCGCGACGTGCAGGGAGGTCATGGCAGCGGCTACGATGTCGCCGCCAGCTGTTACGGCGGCGTCGGGCTCTTCCGTGGTGGCGAGTGGACATCGTTCCGACATATCAATGCGGAGTGGCTTCCACCGCTCGGGGTATTGAGCGGAGCGCACGAGGAGTCGACGGCAGATGCGGTAGAGCGCTTTCGGGAGACGTACGAACGCGACTCGTCGCGGATGAAGGCGCTGCTCGATCGTAGCGACCGCGCCGTTCACGCGATAGCAACAGCCACGAGCTGGCCGGAAGCACGGTTAGGGCTCGAGGAAGCACGGGAGATTGGCGCCGAGATCGGTCGCCGAGTCGGTGTACCGGCGGATCTTCGTCGAGTCGCGTCCGCGACCGAACATGACCGGGAATGCGACGATCGCTTCTTCAAAGCGCTCGGAGCCGGGAGAGAGACCGTCGTCGCGATCCCGCATCTGCCGGGGTGCGAGGACCGGATGGTTATCCGGAACGAGGAGGGGCTGCAATGGGAATAGGCCACGGGAAGCTGCTCCTCTTCGGCGAACACGCGGTTGTACACGGCTACCCGGCGGTCGGAATCGGCTGCGACCGAAAGACGACCGTCACCTTCGACCGGGATGACCTGCCCGGCGAAACGAGTCACCCCATCGAGATTGCGGGTCGACAGGTTCCGGCCCGTGGGCTTTTTGGCGAGGACGCCTCCACGTTCGGGCGGGCTGTCGAGTGTGCTGTCTCGGCCGCCGGCTCGAAGGCGCCCGGAAAGATCAATATCGAAAGCGACCTGCCGCCCGGGGTTGGACTCGGCTCCTCCGCAGCACTCTCAGCGGCAATCGCGTCCGAGACGCTCACACCGGAGAATGCGGAGTTACACGATCCGGCGAAACGCCGCGTCTGGGAGCTCGCGCACGATATAGAGCACATCTACCACGGAACCCCGAGCGGGATCGATACCGCCCTTGCAGTCTACCGCGGTGCGCTTGCCGTCTACCCGAATCCGCCGCAGTTGCCCCGCATTGAGGCGCTCCATCCGCAGACCGACATGGCGATCCTCTACGGCTACATTCCGAGGACCGGTGCAACCGGCACCCTGGTGGCGTCCATCCGCGAAGCCCTCGAAACGGGAAGCCGTCCCACCCGCGACGCACTGGAGGCGCTGGGAGCGTTGAGTCGCCGGGCGATCGAGGTGCTCGCCGGAGGCTACGCCGACGCCGCCGCATTCGGCGAGCTCGCCGATCGGGCGCACCGGGAACTGCAATCGCTCGGGCTCTCGACAAGCGAGCTCGACGAGTGTCTGGTTGCCGGCCGGCGTGCTGGAGCGCTGGGCGGAAAGCTCAGCGGTGCCGGCGGAGGTGGCGCATGGTTTCTCGTCTTCGATGAGCGTCCGAGGGCCGACGCTGCTTTGCGCACGCTCCAAGAGCGATTGCGAAATGTACCGCTTTCGGTACAGTCGATCACGCCGCCAAATCATTGACTGGCGGTGCGTGCGCTGCGATACTTCCGATCTGACTCATGCCGTCACACATTGCCCACTATGTGTTCGCTCGCGAGCTCGCTGAGCGTGCTTTCGGTGAACAGGCCGG
>PUOG01000315.1 GCA_003552745.1 Spirochaetaceae bacterium | reverse complement strand
TGTCAAGGCGGCCGACCCGTGCAAGAATTCTACTCATGGCACGTGCGGTAGAAGACTATATCCAGGCGGCCGGTCACGATCTTATTTCGAAGATCCATCGAAAAGCGCGGCGGCTGTATGGGAAGCACAACGTTCACATCAACTCTACCTTTATCGGGGGTGGTGTTGCCGAGCTGCTCAACACAATGATTCCGCTCCTTAACGACGCCGGGGTCGACACCGGGTGGCGCACTATTCACGCGACCCCCGATTTCTATGAGATTACCAAGAAGATGCACAACGGGATGCAGGGCGACGAGGTGGAGCTCACCGATGAGGAGAAGGAGCTCTACCTCACGGTAAGCAGCGATTTCTCCATCTACTCGCACCTCGATCACGACTTTGTCTTTATTCACGATCCGCAGCCGTTGCCGCTGGTCCGATACAATCGCAAGCAACAGCCGTGGATCTGGCGTTGCCATATCGACATCCAGCAGCCGAACCCCACAGTCTGGGACTTTCTCAAGGACTATCTGCTGCGCTACGATATGGTGATATTCTCGAGTGAGAAGTATCGCAAGCCCGATCTTCCGGTGGAACAGCGGGTCATTCACCCCGCCGTCGATCCGCTGTCGCACAAGAATTGCCCTCTCACGGAGTCGGAGATAGCCCATCATCTGCATGAGGCCGGTGTTCCGACCGACCGGCCGTTCATCACCCAGGTTTCCCGAATGGATTCGTGGAAGGATCCGCTCGGCGTGCTCGATGTCTACCGGCAGGTGCGCGCGAAGACCGACTGTCGTCTCGTCTTCTGCTATAACCTCGCAAGTGACGACCCGGAAGGCGTCCGGATCTACGATCGGGTGCACAAGCAAGCGCGAGAGGAGTTTCCGGAGGATGATGTGCTCTTCGTCGTCGGCAATAACGCACTTTTCGTGAACGCCCTCCAGCGTGCCGCCGCGGTGATCGTGCAGAAGTCGAAGCGCGAGGGATTCTGCCTGACAGTAACCGAGGGGCTGTGGAAAGGAACGCCGGTGGTCGCGACAACCGCCGGAGGCATCCCCGACCAGATCACCGACGGCGAGAACGGCTATCTCGTGGACCCCGACGACATCGACGGCTGCGCCGATCGCATCGTGGAGCTGCTCACCAACGAATCGCTCGCCGGCACGATCGGATCGGCGGCGCGGGAGTCGGTGCGCCGTAACTTCCTGACCACCCGACTCATCGCCGATTACATGGATCTCATGTACGAGCTTTCCGGCTGATGGCCGCCTGGGGGCGGCATGCACCGCGCCGGTAAACGAGCGAGCGGCGGCCGGTTCCGATCAGCCGGCGCTCACTATCCCGGCCCGTACTGCGCAAAAGTGACTACACCAGCCGTTACTCCTCCAGCTTGACGAACCTGAGCAGATCGTCGCGCATCTCCCCGGCGATCCGGTCGGGGTGCGAGATCAGCATGTAGAAAATCGTGAAATAGATGACCTTCACCGAAGTGGTGATCCGCTCGAGAATAATCCCGCCGAACTTCGATAGCCATATGACGATGAGCAGCGGCAACCATGAGAAGTGCAGCGCCGTGTCGACAATAATCGGAGGGTCGAACTCTGCCAGGAACTCGGCGACATCACCGAGATAGAACGCCGGAACCGCCTCTCCCACCAGGAATCCGACGCCGATGCCGACGAGGAAGAACACGAAATAGACCGGAGCCAGAAGAGTTCCTACCGCATGCCCGGCGACATTGATACCGAAGACCGCCATGAGCGATTCGGGGACACGACCCTTCAACCGCTCCATCGATTCGACCCCTTGACCGATTGTGTGACCGTCAACGACTACCGCCGGCAGGAGGTAGTGGCTGGCGAGATCCCAGACAGCAAGCAACGCACCGGCGACGAGCCGGATGAGTAGACCTTTTTTGCCCTTGCGCTGCGCCTTCTCGAACCGCTTCGCCAGGAAGTTGAGCAGTGCCAACTTCCGCACCGCACCGCGATTCTCGGCGACCCTCGCCTTCGCCGCCGCATGATCGAGACTCTTACCCTGCACCACTTCTGCGGCAAACCAACTCTGCCGCGCCTCCAGCCGTGCGTGGAAGAAGTACTTGTAGACATAGAGGATCACTGATAGGAGGATGAGCGCGATTCCCGGCCCCCACTGGCCGAAGGGGAGGAGGAAGATACCGAGAAAGAAGACGGTCTCTTCGATACACCCGTACACCACCTTCGCCGCTGTGGGCCGCACGATACCCGGCTCTCGCCCCACCATCTTGAACGTATGCTTGAGCAGATATCCGAGCTGTGCGATCCGCTCGGAAAGCGAGGGCATACGCAACGTCGCCTGTCCTCTTCGTCTCTCTTGTGACATGATATTTCTCCCAATAAGTGTTGTCTCGCGACTGTAACAATCGCAAACCGATAACACAAGGAATTTTCTCTTAAGAATGATGCTGAAGACGTTCGGCGCTTCACCGTCGGGCGGCGACCAAGATTCCACCGCTTCGCGCTCGTGCCATTACAATGGTAGGATAGAGAAGTCATGACAACCGCAACCAGAACCATCGCCCCGCCCCTTGCTCGAATCCGGATCGCATACGAGACCTCCCGGATCGACGATATTGCCGACGCGGTGCGAACC
>PUOG01000361.1 GCA_003552745.1 Spirochaetaceae bacterium | reverse complement strand
TAGCTGCGACAACGCGATACACCGGCGTTCACCTTCGGAGCGATCGTATCCGATGAGGTACCACTCACCACGAAAGGCCACGAGATGGTACGGGTCCACCTCCTTCGAGTTGCCCGGCTTCCCGTTGTGGGTGAAACAGCAAATGCTCAGTCTGCGCTGTTCGCGCAAACCGAGCAGGACCGCACTCCACACGGCGGCTTCGATCCGCGCGACCGGATCGTGGACGGCCCAGATGCGGCGATCGAGCCAGCTCGGATCGACGCTTACGCGGTCGGGAAGCATTGCCCCGAGTTTGTCGAACGCTTCGGCCAGCGTCTCGAACAGCGGTGAGTTTCGGTGCTGACGAAGCACTTCTCCGGCGAGCGAGATTGCGAACAGCTCGTCCGCGCCGATCAGCGCAGACGGCAGGCGAAACGACTTGTCGCCGTAGTAGTAGCCACGGCGAGAAGCATCGTATTCGATCGGTGCGTTCTGGCTGTCGCGCAGCCACTGAATGTCGCGTTTGATCGTACGCCCGCTGACACCCTTCCAGGCACGGGCAAGCGTGGTTGCGTTCGGATAGGTGCCTTTGGCGATCTCGCTGTCGATGAACAGTAGACGAGCGAACGCCGCGCGCTCGTGCTCCATTTCTTAACTCCTCCGAATCACCATTGAGGGTCCATGCGTCCTCGCGGGCGACCATTCTATTCTTAGCTATGCCGAACGATAGCACGTTGTGTGAAAATAATAAAGTCGACAATAATTCGTAGCACCATTTGCGGCTGGATTTCATACTGGGCCAGAAATGGCGCGGGTCATAAATGTCCCGATTATGCCGGCTAATCGTCGGCGCAGAAGAAGCGTGGATCCGCACGCAGGCATCGAAGGCCGGTGCGTACCAGGCCTCGTGTGTGCACGAGGCGTATTTCGGCTTGACCGATTCTTGCGCGGCGCTCAATACCGCGCTCAACGAGCACTGGCTCGATTGCGTTGAACTTCCGCGGCTGCCCGTAGCGGTGGAGAAAGATGGTGCGCTCGAACGAGGACCCACCCGCAGATATAAGCGAACGGCACGGCAGGCGTTGCAGGTGGTAGTCGACGCCGGCGAGCTCCTCGACGTGATGCAACGTGGTATTCGACTCGTGTCCGACTCCGATCAGGAGTATGTACGCCTCGTCGAGCCCGGCGAGGAGACCGTACGGCGACTGTTCGTCGCACGGGGTAATGGAGTCGATGTGCTCTCGCGTTACCTCTTCGGCCGCAGCGCCGATAGCCGCCACCGAGTGCGTAGCGTGCAGGCTGCGCACCGCCTCCCTCCGTCGTCGGAAGGTTTCCGGGATCAACCCGGTCCAGCATTCGTTGATATCCGGATCGAAAACCGGTGGATTCCCGGGAGTGAGCGTTTCGCTTCCGGTAAGTGTCGGCACGATGACCGTCCCGTCAGAGGTCACGAGCGACAGCAGAGCATCGATGACAGTGTCTGCTCCGCCCTCCACGGTGCCGAAGCTCGAAAGTGAGCTGTGTACAAGGAGTTGCATACCCCGGCGGATTCCGAGCGCCTTCAGCCCATCAGTCAGCCCGCCGGCCGTAACGGTTTCCATCGTCTGCTGCCGCTCCCGTCATGCCGGCTCGGGAGTCGCCGGTGTGCCGGTGCGATTGCACCATCTCACGCGCCACGCGCCGTCGTACTCGATCAGACTCATTGCGGCATTGTCGAGCCGGCTCCTGCTCGGCCCGAAGACACCGCCGGAGAGAAGATCGAGCAGGTTGATGATGGTTCCTCCGTGGCTCACCGCGATTACCCGCTTACCGCTCCAACGCGAGCGAATACGTTCGATCGCTCCGAGCGCGCGCCCCCGTACGTGGTCCCACGATTCGGCGCCGGGGATGAGTCCGTCGGGATAGCGCGTGCGGCGTTCCGCCGACCGGATGCCCTCCGCCTCGCCAAATGCTCGCTCACTGAGATCTGCCTCCGGATGTACGATTTCGATTCCCACTTCCGCCGCTATGATCTCGGCGGTTTCCGTGGCCCGAGAAAGGGGACTTGCGACGATAATATCCCAGCGCTCGTCCGCTAACGCGGCAGCGGTGGCACGAGCCTGTTCCCGTCCGGCTTCGTTCAGTGGTATGTCGGTGCTTCCCTGGATACGTTCCGCGCGGTTCCAGTCGGTTTCGCCGTGACGCACCAGACAGAGGGTGGTCGGTGATTGTGTCATCGTTTCGTGACAGCGTACCGACATCGGGATGTACGGGCAAGTACCGAGCGATTCGGACCGAGCGATTCGTTTTTCATCTTGTGGAGTGAGCGGCGTCGCGGTACGGTTATCCTGGAGGATTTCATGACGCCGGAAGTGTTCACGTACGAGGTGAAAGGTGAGGATCGTCACCGTGTCTCGCAGCTCGCCGACGGATCGCACCTCGTGGTGGTGGCCGACGGACATGGCGGGGCGCGCTGTGCGGCGACGGTGGTCGGCAGCATAGGTGGTGCGATCGAGCGGGTGTTCGCCTCGCAAGCGGAGGCGGCAGCTTCGCCGGCGTTTTCCGAAGACCAGTGGAAGGAGCTCGCACGTGACGCCCTTCGCAACGCGATCGACATGACCGCCGAGGCGACCGCGACCGAGTTGAGCGGCGCGGTCGTCACCGCGGTGATCGCCGACGCTTCGGCGACGATGCTCGCGTATGCGCAGCTCGGTGATACCGTGGCATTCTGGCGTGGTCGCGACGGATCGTTCGAGCGGACTCCGGATCACAACTGTCGAACGAATCACGCCGAGCGCCGTGCGGCCGAGGAGCGGGGAGGACGATACTTTCTCGGATACATCATGGCTCCGGACGGCAGCGGTGGCCTGCAGCCGGGGCGATCACTCGGGGATCACTTCATGGGAGAGGTTGTCTCGAAAGTGCCGGACATCGATCTCGCCTTTCCGGCCGGCGCGGTCGTCGTCTCCTCCGACGGTGTCGTGAACGACGTACAGGGCGACGCGAAGGGGGAGGAGGATCTTTTTCTGCGCCTGCTCGATGCGATCGAGGACGGTTCGCCACTCAATCGCGCCGTCCGAAGCGCGGCCGGAGGCAGGTTTCGTGACGACGTCACCGTCGTAGCGCTTGTCGACCGTTAGTCTTCCAGTCGGATATGTAACGGCTTTACACCGCACGCTGCGATGTTTACGATTCAGCGGCTATGAAGGCGGTTATCGCCGGCGGCGGAACCGTCGGCATGCAACTGGCAAGTCAACTCGGAGCCGAAGGGATCGACGTCGTTCTCATCGAGCGCGACCCGGAGCGAGCGCGGCTGCTTTCGCATCGGCTCGATTGTCTTGTCATAACCGGTGGATGCAACAGTCTCGAAGTGCTGCGCAAGGCTTCGGTCGACAATGCGAACTACTTCATCGCGGTGACCGGTTCGGACGAGGTCAACATGATCGCGTGCGGGCTGGTATCGAGCGAGTTCGTCGTGTCTCTCAAGATCGCGCGCGTGCGCAGCATCGACTACAGCACGACCGCCATCTCCGGCAAGTCGTTCCTCGGAATCGATCGCGTGGTGAATCCCGAACAGGAAGCGGCCCACGAAATCGTGACGAGTGTAGAGCGCGGTGCGATAAGCGATGTGTTCGTCTTTCGCAATTCGCCGCTGCAGATGCGACCGATTACGGTGGTGTCGGGTTCGTCGCTTGTGGGGCGTTCACTTGCCCAGATCGGTACCGAGTTGAATGTGAGCTTTCTCGTCGGGGTGATCGTTCGCGGGCCGGCGTACCTCGTTCCCGACGGTACGACGGTGATCGAAGCGGGCGATCAGCTCTATTCGATCGCAAGCGAACACGATTTCCGGGAGATTTTCGGGACGTTGGGAAAGCCGCGCCAACCGATCGAGAAGATCATCATCGTAGGCGGTGGCAAGGTCGGGCGGCTTGTAGCCGAACGTGTGCAGTCGCGCGCGGTCGATCCGGAAAACCCTACCGCCCGCAAAGGTCAGGGAGGCTGGTCGAGACTCTTCTCCGGCGAACGACGGAAGCTGCAGATCGTCGAACAGGACTATGAGAAGTGCAAAGAACTCTCCGCACAGTTCCCCGACGCGCTCGTGACCAACGCCGACATTTCGGATGAGTCGGTGTTCCAGGAGGAAAAACTCGGTGACGCGGACCTGCTTATCAGCACAACCGAAAACCAGGAGTTGAATATGGTCACCGCCCTCTACGCCCGCTCGCTCGGCGTGAAGCGCACCATGGTTCTCGTGAACAACAGCTCCTATGTCAATATCTGCGGGCAACTCAATATCGATGTCGCAGTCAGCGTAAAGAATGCTGTGGTCGATACGATTGTTTCCACGATTCGCCACGTCGATGAGGAAGTGGTCAGCAGCGTTCGCTCTATCGCCGGCGGTACGGTCGAAGTGCTCGAACTGACTGTCGGACGGGAGAGCCGTGCGGTCGGAAAGCCGATTCGTGAGCTGAAGCTGCCGAAGGATACGTTGATCATGACCGTATCGCGGGGAGAACAGGCGTTCGTTCCCAACGGCGAGTCGATTCTCGAAACCGACGACAAGCTCGTGACGATCGCGCGGCACGACCAGTACGAGCGACTCAACGAAATCTTCCGCGGAGTCCCATGAACGTCCGGCTCATAGTTCGTTTCCTTGCGCTGCTGCTGGCTGTGGTGGCGCTCTTCATGTTGATCCCCCTCCTGATCGCGCTCTTCTATGGCGAGGATGGCACGCCTGCGGCGTTCGCGATTCCGATCGTGGTTACTCTTCTGGTCGCGCTTCCGGTCACGCTGCTGACTCGAGGGCGAAGCGCAGACGTATCGCCGCGCGACAGCTACCTCATGGTCAGCGCGGGCTGGGTTCTCTCAGCGATCGTTGGTGCGACCCCCTTCGTGCTCTCCGGCTCCATACCGGGATTCGTCGATGCGTTCTTCGAGTCGATGTCCGGCTTCACAACGACCGGCGCGAGCATACTGACCGACATCGAGGCGCTGCCGCGAAGCATTCTCTTCTGGCGGTCGATGACGCACTGGCTCGGCGGAATGGGCATCATCGTCCTTATGGTTGCCATCTTTCCGCTGCTCGGCCTCGGCGGTCGTGCGCTGGTCATGGCGGAGGCGCCGTGGCCGACGGTGGACAAGATTACGCCGCGAATCGCGGAAACAGCGAAAATCCTCTGGATGCTCTATCTCGCTCTGACCGTCAGCCAGAGCGTGTTGCTTATGCTCGGAGGTCTCGACTGGTACGACGCGCTTACGCATACCTTCGGGACGGTGGCAACGGGCGGCTTCTCACCGTATTCGGCAAGTGTCGGGCATTTCGAGAGCGCGTATGTGGAGTGGGTAGTGCTGGTGTTCATGCTGCTTGCGGCGGGCAACTTTCTGCTCTACTTCCGGATCGTCACCGGCCGGGCGAGAGAGGTCTCCCGCGATTCCGAGTTGCGGGCGTATGTCGGAATTCTGGTGCTGGCGACGGTTGTGCTCGCTCTTATGCTCACGGTTGGGAAGGGGGTGGTCGACGCTGCAACACTCGACTGGACGATCGAGGAACGAGTCCGGCGGGCAGCTTTCCATGTTGCTACGATTCTCACGACTACCGGATACGCAGCTACCGACTACGAGCTGTGGCCGTTCGGTGGCCAGGCGGTGCTCTTTCTGATGATGTTCATCGGCGGCAGCGCCGGTAGCACGGGGGGCGGGGTCAAGATCGCCCGTATCGTGGTTCTGGTGAAGCAGGCGCTACTCGAGTCACGGCGGCTGCTCTATCCGCGAGGAGTCTTCACACTCCGTTTCAACGGCCTGCCCATCCGTAAGAATGTGGTGTATACGATCACATCATTCGTGGTCCTCTATCTGTTCATCGCTCTGCTCGGAACAGTAGTGATCATGATCTCCGGCGCCGATCTGACCACCGGTCTCTCCTCCACTCTCGCCACACTCGGGAATATCGGGCCCGGATTCGGCGTTGTCGGACCCACCGGAAACTATGGGGCATTTCCGGCGCCGACGAAACTCTTCTTCAGTTTTCTCATGCTCCTCGGCAGGTTGGAGATCTATACCGTACTGATCGTGTTCGCGCCGGCGTTCTGGCGCGATTAGGTTTCAGGCCCCGGCTAGCCGTCTTCTTGACTTCACCGACTGCACGACGTACGGTTCGCGACATGAATATAGACGATGTATTGGGTCGGTTGACTCTGGAAGAGAAGGCGGCACTCTGCTCCGGCGACGGGGCGTGGTCTACACCTCCGATCGACCGGCTATCGGTTCCGCGGATCCGGATGAACGACGGTCCCCACGGGTTACGCGCTCCGAAGGACGACGATGTCGCGGACCTGAGATCCTCGAAACCGTCCACCTGCTTTCCCACCGCTGCCTGCATCGCCGCATCGTGGGATGTGGAGCTTGCCGCCCGAGTGGGTTCGGCGATCGCCGACGAGGCGCGCGATCTCGGGTGTAACATAGTTCTCGGTCCCGGCATCAACATCAAACGTACTCCGCTTTGCGGACGCAACTTCGAGTACTATGCCGAGGATCCGGTACTCGCCGGCGATATCGCCGCGGCATTCGTTTCCGGAGCGCAGGAGCGCGGAGTCGGTGCGACGCTCAAGCACTTCGCATGCAACAACTCGGAGTTCGAGCGGATGACGATCGATGTGCGCGTCGATGAACGTACGCTGCGCGAAATCTATCTTCCGGCGTTCGAACGGGCGGTGGCGCGTTCGGGCCCGTGGGCGATCATGGGGGCGTACAACCGGGTGAACGGTGTGTTCGCCTGCGAGCACCCTTACTTGTTGCTGCAGATCCTCAAGGATGAGTGGGGCTTCGACGGACTCGTAATGTCCGACTGGACCGCGGTCAATGACCGGGTGGCGGCTACCGCTGCCGGCCTCGATCTCGAAATGCCCGGCCCGAGCAATGCGAATGATGCCCGTGTTGTCGAGGCGGTGACGTCGGGGAAGCTGCCGGAGACGGTGCTCGACGAGCGGGTGCGAAGGATACTGACTGTCGCCGAGCGGGCGGAGCAGTCGGGGATCGATACGGACAACCCGTTGAGCCAACCGACCGACGAGCATATCGCTGCTCACCATATGCTCGCGCGCGAGGCGGCGGCGGACAGTATCATCCTGTTGAAGAACAACGACGGAGTGCTGCCCCTCGACCCTGACCGTACCGAGCGTATCGCATTGATAGGCCGTTTCGCCGATACGCCGCGTATTCAGGGAGGCGGAAGCTCGAAGGTCAATGCCACGCGAATCGAAAGCGTGCGTGAGGCGTTCACGCAGCCGGGATATCGCGGTGTGGAGTATGTGCCGGGATACGACGAATCCGGAGCGGCGGACGCTCATCACATCGACGGGGCGGTTCGAGCGGCCGCGAACGCCGACGCAGCGGTGGTAGTCGTCGGGTTGCCCGATGCAATCGAGAGCGAAGGGTTCGACCGGGAGAATATCGAGTTGCCGAACGGGCAGGGCGATCTCATTCGCGCGGTAGCCGACAAACAGCCGAATACCGTGGTGGTAATCGTCGCGGGATCGGTGGTACGGATTGAGGATTGGGTAGATGCGGTTCCGTCGATCTGTTTCGCAGGGCTCGGCGGGCAGGCCGCCGGCGCGGCGATTGTGGACGTAATCAGCGGCAGCGTAAACCCGTCCGGCCGGCTCACCGAGACTCTTCCAAAAAGGCTGGAAGACTCCTCCGCGTGGCTGAACTATCCCGGTGAGAACGGTGAAGTTCGATACGGCGAGGGAGTGTTCGTGGGATACCGCTATCACGAGGCGAAGGGAATAGAGCCGAGGTATCGGTTCGGTCACGGGCTCTCTTACACCGAGTTCGAATACGGACCGGCGAATGTGAGCTCCGACTCGATTCTCGAGACCGAGTCGCTGTCGGTGACGGTTCCTGTTACCAACGTCGGTGAGCGCGACGGTGCGGAGGTCGTACAGCTGTATGTCGCACCGAAACAGGCACGATTGAAACGGCCACCGCGCGAGCTGAAGGCGTTCCGTAAGGTGCGTCTCGCCGCAGGCGGGCGCGATGAGGTGGCGTTCGTCCTCTCGAACCGCGATTTCGCCTACTACGATCCTTCATTCGCCGACTGGATAATCGACGACGGCGAGTATGAAGTACAGATCGGGTCGAGACCTGACGATATCAGACAGCGCGTAACGGTGCATATCCAGGCAACGCGGACCTTTCGGCGCGAGTTGTCCGCCTGGAATCCGATGCGCGACTGGCTCGATGACGAGCTTGGACGGCAGGCGTTCGATGCGGTAATAGGGAGCGATCTCGTCGATCGACTGTCAGGCGGAGTGAGCGCAGAGCGGGAGAAGTTTCTCAACATTCCGTTGAGAAAGGTTCCGCAGCTTACCGGCGGCGCGGTGGCCGAGGAGGCGATCGATCGCCTCGTCGAGATGGTCGCCGGCGACGCGCAGTGATGGGAGCGCATGCGCACCGCGCGGTGACGATTGTGCCATCGCGACGCGGGCGCGGGCTACGCGCCGGCGGTCTGCGGATTCTTTCCGAGCGCTTCGCCGGTTGATACGCCGAGTGATTCGAAAATCCTCCGGGTGGCACGTGATCTGTTCAGCGTGTAGAAGTGAATGCCGTCGACCCCGTTGTCGAGGAGCTCCCATACCTGCTGCGTCGCCCAGTGGACGCCGACGTTTTCCACGAGGGCGTCTTTTTCGGCGCGGTCTATCGCGTTCAACAGAGGAGCGGGGAATCGGCTGCCGGCGGCGAGCTCCGCCATCTTCGCCATACCCTTACGGCTGGTGATAGGCATGATCCCGGCGACCAGCGGCACTTCGATGCCGGCGTAGCGACAGCGTTCGCGCCAGTCGTAAAAGTCGTGGTTGTCGAAAAAGAGCTGCGTGCAGACGTAGTCTGCGCCGGCGTCGACCTTCGCCTTCAGGTGTTTTATCTCGTCCAGCCGGTTGGGCGTCGCCGGATGCCCTTCCGGGAATCCGGCAACTCCGATGCCGAGGTGTGGGTAGCGATTCTTGATGAATGAAACGAGGTCGGCGGCGTATTCGAAGCCGCCCGGTGTCGTCTCGAAGTTCAAAACGCCGCCGCCCGGCGGATCGCCGCGCAGCGCCATGATGTTCTCGACACCGCTTTCGACGTACGTGTCCAGAATCCGGGCGGTTTCGTCCCTGGTGGTGCCGACGGTCGTCAGGTGACATATCACCGTCAGGTTCGTCGTCTTCAACAGCTGAAGCACGAGCTCGTGAGTCAGCTCGCGCGTCGAGCCGCCGGCACCGTATGTGACGCTTACCGCGTCCGGCCCGAGCTCCTCCAGTTCCTTGACCGCGCGCTTGAGCTGCTCGCTGGATTTCTCGGTCTTCGGGGGGAAGAACTCGAAGGTGAATGCCGGACGCCCCTGCTTGTACACGTCTCGTATATGCATTACCGCTTCCTGAAGTGGAAGATGCCCCACGTGAGGTATCCGTTCTTTCCGCCGGATACCCAGTGGCGCAAGCCCTTCTTCATGCGTTCAAGATAGTCATCGGAGACGCCGGCCTCTTTGAGCCGCGATTCATTGGCTATCGTTTCGTCGAGAACTCGCTGGTAATGCCGTGGCAGCTGTTCGGCGTGTTCTTCGAACTCGATCTCGTCGAAGTCGAGCTTCCCGGCGAAGTCGCGATAGAGCGCCGGGCAGGCGAGGTCATCGAGCTGCAGCCGTGCGAGGATAGGATCGAGAACTCCCTCCGGGCAATCATCGGTTCTCATCGGATCGGTGAAGATAATCTCGCCACCCGGCTTCAGCACCCGATCGATCTCGCGAAAGATCTTCTCTCGATTGCCGCTGTGGAGAAACGCGTCCTGCGACCACACGAGATCGAACGTCTTGTCCGGGTACGGAACGTCCTCGAACGTGGCGTCCACTACCTCGACGAGATGATCGAGACCCTGTGCCTTGTTCTTCTCCCGGTCGCGTTCGTTCTCGACCTCGCTCAGGTTCAGTGCGACCGAGCGGCATCCGTACGTCTTGGAGAGGTAGCGGCACGAGCCGCCGTAACCGGCGCCGAGATCGAGCACGTAGGAGTCCTTTCCGAGATCGGTCGCCTTGGAGGCCATGCGCTCGATCGTGCGTTGGCTCGCGGGTGCAATCGGATCGATATCCGACTTGTACAAGCCGATGTGGATATCCTCTCCACCCCATATTGTGAAGTAGAAGTTATCCGCATCGTTCGAATTGTAATAGCTCTGTGCGGTTTTCGTTGCTTCTTCAGTGTAGGTTTTCATAGTGTGTCCTCCCTATTTCTGCTCCTTGATCGCAGCGTCCTCGCCTTCGTCCACTGAGAAGTAGTCCTTCTCCGCGACATGCACGAAGAAGTCGGGATCGTCCTCACGGTAGGTCTCCTGAAAGTCACCGTAGGTGTCGATCTTCTGGAATCCGACCTCGAGCAGGAGGCGGTGCACGTATCGTTTGCGCAGCGGGAACATATTCAGGTAATACTCGGAATTGTCCGGGAACCGGTATTTGAAGCGAGCGAGGCCGTCATCGACGAAATCCGGCTCGGCCGAAACGCTGTCGCCGCAGTAGTAGTAGGTGTGCTTGCTCGAGAAGCCGTGGTCGAGAATGGCGTCATAATTGCGCTGGTCGAGTATGAGCACCCCGTCGTGCTTGAGCACGGCGTAGAACTCCGCGAGTGCCTTGCGGCGGTCTTTTTCGGAGAAAAGGTGCGTGAAGCTGTTGCCGAGGCAGACGACTGCGTCGAACGTTTCGTTCAGATCCTTGTTCAGCCATCGCCAGTCGGCGTGTACGGTCTGGAGAATGTGACCGCGTTCGCGTCCGTTCTCGAACGCCTTCGTGAGCATCTCCGGGCTGCCGTCGGCGCTCACTACATCGAAGCCTGCCTCCATCAGCCTGATCGAATGGAACCCCGTGCCGGTTGCCGCATCGAGGATTCTCTGCGCTCCGCGCTCTTTGAGCATTCGGAGAAAGAAGTCGCCCTCTCCCTTGGCACGGCTATCCCAATCGATCAGCTCGTCCCATTTGTCCACGAAACCGGAGATGTACTCGTCGACATAGTGATCGCTCTCGCGAACCTGCGTTGGGTCGGTCCCGAAGTCCTGCTTTTCCATCGTTGGCATATTGCTCTCCTTCCTGGGTGGTTTCCGAGCGCGCCTGCCGTTGTGACAGGCGGCCGTCGAACCCTCCCGGAGACCGGTTGCCATGCTCGATCTCACGGAAGTGCGTGACGCCGGTGCTGCCCGAGCAGTCACCGGCGTCGTTAAGAATTCTCTCGTCTCAGTAGCGGTAGTGACTCGGCTTGTAGGGACCGTCGACGGATACGCCGATGTACTCGGCCTGTTCCGGTCGCAGCTTGGTGAGCTTAGCGCCGATGCGGTCGAGGTGCAGTCGCGCTACCTCTTCGTCGAGGTGCTGCGGCAGTCGGTAAACGTCGATCTCGTGTTCACTGTTCCAGAGCTCGATCTGGGCGAGCGTCTGGTTCGTGAATGAGTTCGACATGACGAAGCTCGGGTGTCCGGTCGCGCAGCCGAGATTTACGAGGCGCCCTTCGGCGAGCAGGAATATGCTGTGCCCGTCGGGGAATCGATACTCGTCGACCTGCGGCTTGATATTGATCTTCTCGACGCCGGCCAGCTCTTCCAGCTTGACGACCTCGATCTCGTTATCGAAGTGACCGATGTTACAGACGATCGCCTGATCCTTCATCTTCGACATGTGCTCGGCGGTGATAACGTCCCGGTTTCCGGTCGTGGTCACGTAGATGTCCGCCTCCGGCAGAGCATCTTCGACGGTCGTCACCGTGTATCCGGCCATGGACGCCTGAAGCGCACAGATAGGATCGATTTCGCTGACGAGCACGCGCGCCTTCAGAGAAGCCAGCGCCTCGGCCGAGCCTTTCCCCACATCACCGAAACCGCAGACCATCGCGGTCTTGCCGGCGATCATGACGTCGGTCGCTCGCTTGATCCCATCTACGAGGCTTTCGCGGCAGCCGTAGACGTTGTCGAACTTGCTCTTCGTGACGCTGTCGTTGACGTTGATGGCGGGGAAGAGCAGCTCGCCGCTCTTCTGCATCTGGTAAAGCCGATGAACGCCGGTGGTCGTTTCCTCGGAAACACCTTTCAGCTGCTTTGCCGTCTTTGTGAAGAAGTGGGGATCTCCCGCGAGACTCTCCTTGAGTATCGCGTTCACGCACTGCAGCTCCTTGTTGTCGGTCGGCTCATCGAGAATCGATGCGTCCTGCTCGGCCTTCGCTCCGCGG
>PUOG01000022.1 GCA_003552745.1 Spirochaetaceae bacterium | reverse complement strand
CTCGCATTTCTCATTCCCGCGCTCACGATGCGCGTGTTCGCCGAAGAACGCTCCAGCGGGATGGATGAGATGATCGGCGTATTGCCGATTGCGACCGGACGAGTGGTTTTCGCGAAGTTCACATCACTGGGAATCTATCTCTCTCTCATACTGTTGCTGACACTTCCGGTTCCGCTCGGTGTTTCGCTTCTCGGTGACCTCGCAGTTTCTCTCGTAATCGTGCAGTACGTCGCGCTGCTCCTGCTCGCTGTGACAATGGTGTCGGTCGGGCTTTTCGTCTCATCGTTCTGCACGAGCCAGATTCTCGCGTACGTGCTGACAACGCTTGTTCTGTTCGGTTTCAGTTTCGTGGACTCCCTGCCGCTGATGCTCGGACTCGGTGCGCAGGCAACGGAGGCGGGGAGATTCATCAGCCTCGATGCTCGCTACGGTTCGCTCTCGCAGGGACTTCTCGATTTTGCGGACCTCGTGTTTTTTGCCGCGGTGATTGCCGTTTTCCTGCGGGCGACCGCACATGCCATTTACGCAAGAGGATACGGAAGAAATGGGTAGCATCACGGGGAGAACGGCGGTGTCTCGTGTGCGTCGGGTGCAATGGAGTGTGACTCTGCTTGTCGTTGCCGTGTGCGCGGCTGTGCTCGCGAACGCCGAGCTACTGGGCATTGCCGCGGATATGACCCCGGAAGAGCGTTTTTCGCTGTCGGATGCTACGTATTCGCTCCTGCGCGACGTGGACGAGCCGCTCGAGATACGCTACCACGTTTCCGACCGTCTCCGTGAGCTCAGCGAAGAACCGCAACGCAAGGAGGCATTGCTGCGCCGGTACTCGGACGCCGGAGGTCGAAACGTTCGAGTGGAGATTGTCTCGGCCTCGGGCGACGGCGCGCGGGAGGCCGAGGAGGCCGGTCTCAGAGCCGAGCAGATTCAGCGGGGGAACGGAGACCCGGCCGGAGTCAGTACCGTCTACTCCGGATTGACCGTAAGCTATCTCGATCGCTCCCGAACTATTCCATTCCTCTTCGGGCACGCACAGCTCGAATATCAGCTGAGCAACGCCATCTTCGATGTGCTGCGGGAGGCACGGCCACGTGTGGCTATCATGCTCGGTAGCGACGGTGAGGAGTTCGATGTCGACTACGCCGAGCTTCGAGAGGAGTTATCCGATCGCTTCGAGCTGATTGAGCTGCCGGCCGGGCGACCGGAGATTCCTGACGATATCGAGGCGGTGCTGTTGCTCGGTTCCCGCGATCTGTCGAGGGCACAGTCGCAGGAGCTTCGTCGCTATCTTGACGGAGGCGGACGCGCTCTGCTCGCCGTCGACGGATTGAGTATTGATCTCAACACACTCGAAGGGGCATCGGTCGAGAGCGAGGCGCTCGACGCTCTGCTTGAGGTGGTCGGGGTTCGCGTCGAGCCGTATGCGGTCATGGACGAGCGCAATAACCCGATCTCCGACGGTACCGCGCCCGGCGGGGCTCCGTACCCACCGTGGATTCGTACCGACAGTCGAAATGCCTCACCCGAACACCCGGTCACGAGATTCAGTGCGGGCATCGACTTTTTCTGGCCAAGCCCGCTCCGGATCGACGCCTTTGATACCGGGGAGGGGGGGGCGCTGCTGGTTACCACCCCGGGGGCATGGTTGCAGGGTGAACCGATGCGCGTTCGCCCCGATGAGCCGTCGATACTCTACCGCGATCGAGACGCCACAGTCGGCTCATACGCCCTCGCTGCGTGGAGCGAGAACAGAGCGGGTGACGGTTCCCGGGCGATCGTGATCGGTGACAGCGATTTCGCGAGCAATCTCGTGTTCTATACCGGAAGCTTTCAGAATTTCATGTTCGTCGAGCGGAGTATTCTGTGGTTGCTCGGCGAAGACCGGATGGCGGGTGTGCATACGAGAAGCCGGCTTCCGGGAGCGCTCGATCGAATCGAGGCGGAGTTCCCAAGGTTGCTGACGTCGCGGATCGTGGAGAGTCTGAATGCGGTGATTATTCCGGTGATGCTGCTACTCGTCGGCTACCTGCGACTGCGGCGCAGACGCAAGATCGACCAGGGAGAGCGCGCATGAGTCCGGGTACGGTTGCGCGCCGGCTGTCGATCGGATTGATCGTTCTCGTGGTGCTGCTTGTTGCACAACTTGCGGTTCGGCGAGTCGCGGAGACGAACGACGGCGAGGCTGAGGAGCGAAAGGAGCGGTTCCTCGTAGAGTTTCCTTCTACGGAGCGAATCGAGTCGGTGGAGATCGAAACGGCGGACCGGGTCCTCGAGCTGCAGCGTGGAGATGACGGGCACTTTCGTATTGCGCTGGAGGATGATAGGGCGATACCGGCTAGGCGGGAGCGAGTACATTCTCTTCTGGAGGCACTCTTATCGCTCGATCGATCGTCGCGGATAACCGAGAATCCCGAACGACATGAATCGTTGCGCGTTTCACCGGGAGCGACCCCGTTTGTCCGGGGATATGATTATCGTCTCACTCTTTCCGGGGAGCCGGTCGGACGGCAGGAAGTATTCGTCGGGGTGTCGGCTGAGTCGCCCGACGTGTACGTGAGACTTGCCGACGAGAATCGCGTGTACCGCAATCGTGACCGCATCTCGTTCTACCTCGATCAGAGACCGG
>PUOG01000021.1 GCA_003552745.1 Spirochaetaceae bacterium | reverse complement strand
TCACCGATTCATCGTCCTTCAGAACATCCTGATACTCACCGAGACGAATGAGTATCTCATACAACGAGAAACCTTCGTTCACCTTCGCGTCGAGTGCCTCTTCGGAAAGCCCGCGTTCGACAAGCCGATCGTACGCCTTCGGTAAAATCGCTCGCAGCATCGGCGCTTTTCGCAACTCGACGCCCATCTCGGTAAGCCTCTCCTCGATCGCATCGATGACATACCGGTTACCCCTATGGTAGCGAACGATATCGAGCGCGCGCGTAACGCCTTCCTCACCGGTATCGCACAGCTGCCCCACTTGAGTGGCGAGCTTATTCGGAAGATCAGGGTGTACCTGAACACTGTAAGAATCGAATTGTGCGTTATGCTTCTCGGCTACCGTCACACCGCGCTTGGCAAAGAGCTCATCGCGGGGCACCTCATCGAAAGAGCTCCCTATCTCGGCAGCTTTCCGTTTGAAATCGGCATGGTACTCATCGATCTCTCCGGCTTTCTCCAGCTGCTCGTAGAGCTCGTTCGAGATTCTCAGCCCACCATGAGGTGCGGTCTGTTCCATGCGCTTGGCGGTTATTACCGGCTCGCCGATCACATCCCACTGGCGGGCACCAACAGGGCCGAAGTTTCCGACGATGACCTTCCCCATGTGCGCTCCAATGCGTATACGGATCTGGAAGAAGGCACTGAGACTCGGCGAGACATCCGCGGTCGACCGTATCTGTTCCATGACTTTGAAGGCGTTATCGAGCATCTCGATGTCCTGCGGAGATGCCTTGTTCTCGAGAAAACGCACATCAGCCTGGTTGAACAGCGCGCACACCCGCTGCATCTCCACACAGGAGCGGAAAAGCTTCCGGGCAACCAGGGGGGGAGCTTCGCTATCGTCGAGGGAACGTGTCGACGGATCGATCGGGCCACCGTAGTGGAACATGAGACTATCGCCCTCGATCTTGTTCAAGTATCCGCCGTGCGATCGCAGCACCGAGTTGAACGCAGTATACAACCCGTTCAGGAGCGCCTGATTCTCGGCGGCGCTGAGAAAGCGCGAAAGATAGGAGTAGTCGGCAATATCGATAAACCCGATCCCGACCGTGCGCAGAACCGAAACCGACGGTATTTCGCCGGTTTCGAGTATCGCATCGACGAGCTGACGCGGAAGGTAGAATTCCTCGATCTGCCTGCGCAGTTCGTGTTCAGCTTGACTTTCCATAATACCTCTACGTTATTACATCTACTTGCACTTCAGTCGTACATGATAGCAGTGTAAATGAGATAGCTCAAGTATTTGCGAGAGTCTTTACGAGAGCATTCGGCGATTCAGCCGTACCGGTGCTTTACATCATATATAGTTTTCTATATATTGATGGTCTGTCGGGGCGATGGTTCGCACCGACCCAACGGTTAACGCAACATCAGGCGAGAAAGAGGACGCACAATATGAGTGAAAAGGTGATCATCATCGGAAGCGGCCCGGCGGCGCATACGGCCGCGATCTACGCCGCACGGGCGGATCTTTCACCGCTTCTGTTCGAAGGGTTCATGGCCGGCGGCGTAGCCGCCGGAGGTCAACTGACGACCACGACCGAGGTCGAGAACTATCCCGGATTTCCGGAAGGAATTCAGGGACCGGAGTTGATGATGCAGATGCGGGCCCAGAGCGAACACCACGGAACGCGCATCAAAACCGAGACGGTCGATAGCGTAGATCTTTCGAGCCGACCCTACACGGTCAAGACGGGAAGCGCTGAATATCAGACCGAGACGCTCATAATCGCAACCGGTGCAACGGCGAAGCGAATGCAGCTGCCGGGCGAAGATTCGCTCTGGCAGCGCGGTATCTCCGCGTGCGCGGTGTGCGACGGAGCGCTTCCCATCTTTCGCAACAACCCGCTGGTCGTCGTCGGAGGCGGCGACAGCGCATGCGAGGAGGCGAGCTATCTCGCGAAGTTCGGCAGCTCGGTGACTATGCTCGTTCGCCGCGATCAGATGCGGGCGAGCAAGGCGATGCAGAGGCGGGTACAGAAGAACGAGAAGATCAACATCTTCTGGAATACCGTTCCGGTCGCCGCCCTGGGTGAGCAGAAGCTCGAAAAGGTACGCATCCAGGACAAAGCAAGCGGTGAGGAACGGGAAATCGAAGCCGCCGGCCTCTTCTATGCGATCGGGCACAAGCCCAACACCGACTTTCTCGCCGGCCAGCTCGAAACGGACGATGACGGCTATCTCATCACCGAGCCCGATTCAACGAAAACGCGTTTGCCCGGTGTGTTCGCCGCCGGCGATGTGAAAGACAAAGTGTGGCGGCAGGCGGTGACCGCGGCGGGGATGGGGTGTATGGCTGCACTCGAGGCCGAGCGTTTTCTCGCCGCCGAGGAATAGCCGGCCCGAGGCAAGGTCGCCCGGGCAACGTCGGCCGGGCGACGTCGGCCGGGCAACGCCGGCCGAGGCAAGGTCGCCCGGGCAACGTCGCCTGAGAAACGTCGGCCATTACCCCGGCGCCGCTTCAGTACACCGCCATCTCCGAATCGACGGCGAACTGGTTGGTGTAGAGTCGGTAGTAGGCACCGCCGGCTGCCACAAGCTCATCGTGCGTACCGTCTTCGACTATTCGCCCGGCGTCGATT
>PUOG01000143.1 GCA_003552745.1 Spirochaetaceae bacterium | reverse complement strand
TGGTCCTGGGCGAACGCCTGATCGGCCCACAGATCGTCGGCGTCGGGCTGATTCTCATTACCGTAACTGTGCTGAGTGTATCGTCGAGCGCTCGGTGGGCACCGACCGATGCCGCCTGAGAGTTCCTCGGACTTCACACCGGCATCGGATCGCATATATTTATTGGAGATGTGCACCTGCCGCCAAGCGGCGCCGGCCGCTCAGCGCTCGCCGCCGCCGGGAATCGCCGGGAAGGACTTGATGAGCGGATCGCGATCGCTCTCCTCCGACGAGCCTTCGTAGACCGCCCGGATCTTCCACGCGGAGTTGTCCTGCTGCATGTAGAAGCGGGGATTCTCCGTCGATGTGGCGCCGTTCGAGCGATCGATCGTCAATGTTCCGGCGATCCGCATAGTACCGCCGTGGCGGCCGCTGTCCTCCGGATCTCCGGAGGCGCTCCACGAGTAGCTCTCGACATTTTCGGTATCGAAAAACGAATCTCGCCAGAACTCCGGGTCATACGCCTGGCCAAGCTGATCCACGTCCGGATGCAGATGCCGGTCCACCACCCGCTCATACCCTTCCTCGCCCTGGGCCTCGGCGGCAGCCAGATCGTCGAGGAAGTCCTTGATCCGCGCGTCGATATCGCCGGCAGGGTCCGAGCAGCCGGCGATCACCACCGCGAGGGCAAGCGGGGCGAGGAGCCGGTATAACGATTTCCACGTCACCATGTTCACTTTCTCCCGTTCGGTCGTGTCAGTAGTCGGCGGTCACGAGATAGTCGGCCACCTCGCTGCCGATAAGATCGAGCGCGCGTTCGTGCACCTCGCGGTATGCGAGGAAATCGGGGTGCTGCGGCTCCATGAAGTAGCTCGAACGCAGAATGGTATACATGCGCCCGAATACGTAGCGGCGCATATTGAGCGCCGAGAGCGCCCAGTAGCGCACGTTCAGATAGCGACGCGGAGCGATGCGCTCGAGCGGCCGCACGTTCTCCTCGCGAAACTCGTTCGCCGCCTCCTGCCCCTCTTCCTGAAAGATATCACTCGCCCGCGCGCGAGCCTCGCGGAGCTCGGCGCTCACCGGCTCCCACGCGTCGACCGCCGCGTGCATCTCGGCGACCAGCTCCTCGAGGCGGCGGTAGGCGCCTTCGGCGGCGGTGACCGGGTTCTCCAGGATGGCGGCGGTGCGGCCGTTGTTCCAGCCGGAGAAGTCGATCTCCCCGCGGAGGACCTCGAACGGTTCGCCGGGTGCTTCGCCTGCGCGGACTTCGACGGCGAAGTCGGGGCCGAGCTCGACCTCCTCGCCGCGCGCCTGGACGGCGATGCGCCCCTCTTCGACGAGAAAGAGCGAGCTGCCGTCGTCACCGGCGAACACGGTGAAGGTGGTCCCCCGCACGCCGACGACGGCATTGGCAGATTGAATGCGCGGGTTACGCCCGCGGATGGCATCGATACGGTATGTGACCGCGCCGCGCGAATTGGAGTAGGCGGGACGGGATTCGCCGTCTTCGTCGATCTCCTCCAGCGTGAATACGGTGTCCTGCTGCACAACGACGCTGTTGCCGTCGTCGAGCTCGAGCTCGGCGCTGTCCGCACGACCGGTTATGACCGTCTCGCCGGAGCGAACGCGATCGCCGAAGAAGAGGTCGCTCAGCTGCCCGCCGGTTGAGCGCAGCTCCGGGAAGCCTTCCACATAGACGGTTTCGGCCTCGCGGGCGGCCGCCTCGGCGACGACGAACAGGGCGAAGATGCAGCCGACCAGCGCTGCACCGTAGAGGCGAAGGACGGCGGAACGGAACATCACCATCCTCATAATGGCCCCCTCAGTCCGTAGACGGCGGGCATGCCGTTATGCTGATCGCCGAGAATCAGCTCGAAGGTACCGTGCTGCGCGCGAATGCGGGCGATAGCCGCATCGTCGGGCAGGGCGCGCTGGAAATACGCGCGCATCTCCTCTCCGTCGCCGTAGTCCGTATACGTCGCGGCGTTGACCGGTTCGAGCGACTCGATCTGCGCGTTCGGCATGCTGAATCCGGCGTCATAGATGTTGCGCCACATGATGTAAACATCGTTGGCCATGGGCACGATTTCCGAGTCGAAGAGAAAGGGACGCCCCGACTGGGCGAGCATTCGGTCGGCATCGAGCTCGTTTATGATGTCGATAAGCTCTTCGACTCGGTCTTCGTTCTGGGCAGGCGGTACGGTCGCGCACGCTCCGAGCACCGCAAGCAGTACTCCGAGCGAAAGCACCCGCCGCGCATGGTGCTGATTCATACCGTTGAATCATATGACGCCGGCGCCCGGAATTCAATCGGTATGGCACTCTTTCGCGCGCGCAGTCACAGTCCAGCGGAGTATCGGCCGGCACAGCCCTCCGGCAGGGGACCGGCGCGCAGAGCGTCGGCCCGCGCAGCACCGCCCGAGCCCTCCGGCAGGGGACCGGCCCGCAGAGCGTCGGCCTACAGCGGCACGATGTCCCCGGTGTCGGCCTTCGTTCCGTGCACTCCTTCCCCGGCCAGCCCGGCGAGGGCGGCCGAGTCGCGCTCGGTTCGGTCGGTAAGGTCGTGTATCCATCGCCTGCTGAGCACCCGCCGGATGCTCAGGATGAACTTGCCGATCTCCTCCGCCTGCGTGGCGAGTACCACGAGGTAGAGCGG